>DATJUU010000128.1:0-4999 GCA_035502155.1 Opitutaceae bacterium | reverse complement strand
GCTTCAACCCTTTCGTCCCGATGCTCCGCCGCTGGCTCCTCCTTTTTCTGTCACTGTCGCCGCTCGCCGCCATGGCCGCCCCGTTCAATGTCTTCGCCGACGGCGAGACCTTCACCTACAAGGTCTCCTGGGCCGTGTTCCCCGGCGCGGGGCGGATCGTCATCGCGGCCCACGACGACGTGCTCCAGGGCCGTTCGGTGGTGCGCCTCACAGTCGACACCACCACCCGCGGGGTCATCCGCCTGTTCTACGACTACGAGGACAAGGCGGAGGCCGTGGTGGACCGGATCACGGGCCAGCTGCTCCACGCCAGCGACAAGGGCGGCGGCGGGGGCAAGGAGACCTCCGACAGCGACACGACCTTCGACTATGCCGCCCGCAAGGTGACCCACGTCAACCGGGCCCGGCCGGGGCGCGATCGCGTCTTCGACCTGCCGCCGGGCGATCCCATCGATTTGATCTCCTGCCTGATCGACACCCGCAACTGGGACGTGAAGCCCGGCGACAAGCGCGACGCGGTGGTCTATTTCGACAACGACGTCTATCCCGTGACGATCACGGCGATGGACTACGAGACGGTGGACACCGCGCTCGGCACGTTCAAGGCATTGCGGCTCGAGCCCGCCATGACCCACAATGCCAAGGGGATCTTCGCCCGCCAGGGGCAGATCCAAGTGTGGGTGTCCCAAAGCGCGCCGCGTCTGCCGGTGAAGATGCAGCTGCACCTGAAGCTCGGCACGGCCACGTTGACGCTGATCAAGCACGAGCCGGGCAAGGCGACGCCCCCGGGGCTGTGACGAACGGCAGCGCCACGCTTCGCTTCACTTAAAGAAAGAAACGAGGAGATCGGTGACGCACAGCCTCGGTTGTCTCCGTTGCCTCCTGTGCAAACAGATCCGGAATCCGAATTGGGCCGCGCCGAGCCTTTTGTGCCTCTTGTGGCGAAGAATGAATCCGGTTCATGCCTTGGCCACATAAGGCACAAGAGGCACGAGGTTTATCACAGGATTGGTTGGCTTCGTTTCCTTCGGTAGAAAAAAACGTGCGCATTCTGGTCTTAAGGGGTGGCGCGATCGGCGATTTCCTCGTCACGTTGCCGGCGCTGCGCCTGCTGCGCGAGCGATGGCCGGATGCCCGGATCGAGCTGGCGGGTCATGCCGGGGCCGGCGCGCTGGGTGTCCGCGCGGGTCTGCTCGACGCCGTCCACTCGCAGCATGAGGCCCGCTGGAGCGCGCTGTTCCGCGCCAATACGCTGCCGGCGGAGTTCGCCGCCCGGCTGGGGAATTTCGATCTGGTTTTGAATTACTGGCCGGATCCGGACGGCACCCTCGCCCGCCGGTTCCCGCTGCGCCCGGGACAGCAGTTCCTCGCGGCGCCGGCCCAGCCGGCCCTGGCGCCCGCCGCGCGCCACTTCTGCGAGCCGCTCCGCGCGCTCGGCCTCTCCACCTCCGACTTTCGCTCCCGCCTCCATCTTCCATCCGCCCACGACCTTGGACCTGCGACCAGTGACTTTGGACCGCAGATCGCTGTCCATCCCGGCTCCGGCTCCCCGCGCAAGAACTGGCCGCTGGCCAATTGGACGGAGCTCTGCGCCCGCCTACCGGGGCCGCTGCTCATCGTGGGCGGCGAGGCCGACACCGCCGCGGTGGCAGCCCTGGCGCGCTTCGGCCGCACAGCACTCAACCGTACGCTGCCCGAGCTCGCACTCGAGCTTTCGCGCTGCCGCCTGTTCCTCGGTCACGACAGCGGCGTCAGCCATCTCGCCGCGGCGGTGGGCACGCCCTGCGTTTTGCTGTTCGGCCCGACCGATCCGGCAATGTGGGCGCCGCCCGGCGATCACGTGCATGTCCTCCGGCACGGCCCCTCGCTGGAGGAGATCAGCGTCGCCGATGTCCTTGCGGCGATCGGTCGGATTGCGCGGCCTTGATCTTGAGCCGGAACCGCCACGGCTTTTTCGCCCAGGCCGGGCCCGCGTAGTCGACGCCGACGCGCGGGCCGGCAAGGATGGCGCACGGCAACACCCGCACGCCGCGGTCCTCGATCCAGAGCCCGCTGGCGCGCGCGCAGGCCGTGCCGTTCAGCCGGCGGTCCACGCCGAGCGCGCGGGTCACACGGCCCGGCCCGCTCACGCCGTCGACGCCGCGGATGAGCACGGCGGCGGGAAAGTCGGCCGGCCCGGTCACAAGATTCAACATCTCGTGCACGCCATAGCAGAGGTACACGTACCAGACCCCGCCGGCGGCGAAGAGTGTCTCGGTGCGGCGGGTGCGACCGCGGCTGGCGTGGCAGGCCCGGTCGCGGACGCTGTGGTAGGCCTCGGTTTCGGTGATCGTGCGCGCCACCGGACCTGCGGGCGTGGCCCGCACCAGATGCTTGCCGAGCAGCCAGCGGGCCAGGGCCACGGTGTTTCTCCCGCGCAGCGCTTTGGCTTTGATCATTCGCGGCATGGCGTTGCTATGTCGATCTTGGTACCGGTCCACCGTGTGAACGCAACCTTCCACCGCCGTTCCCCGCTCCGCCGGGCGCTCGCCCTCAGCCTGATCGACGGCATCACCTCGTCGCCGTTGTGCTACCTGTGGCTGCCGGGCAATTTCATCGTCGCCGCGCTGTTGACGGACTTCTTCCACCTCTCGGAGGCCGCCTACGGCCTGATTGTTTCCCTGCCGTTCTGGGGCAACGCGCTGCAGATCTTCGTCAGTCCGGTGCTGGCGCAACACTTCCCGGCCAAGACCACGACGGTCGTCACCGCCTGGGCGAACGCCGCCGGCTGGCTGGGGATGGCGCTGCTGCTTTCCTGGCTGCCGCGCGATCATCCGGCGGCCAGCACGCCGGTCTTTTTCGCCTGCTTCTTCAGCTTCAGCCTCTTCGCCTCCGTCAGCGGCGTGGCGTGGAACTCCTGGACCCAGGAATGGGCCTTGGAGCGGATTCGCGGCCGGTATTTCGGCTTCCGCAACGGCCTGGTCCAGGCGGCGACCGTGCTCTTCCTCATTTTGGTGTGGGGCGCCCTGGGCTGGTTCAAGGGCTCGCTGGCCGCCCTGCAGGGCATCTTCCTTTTCGCCCTGGTGCTGCGCATCTGGTCGATCCTCGCGCTGCAACAGATGAAGGTCGGGGGCGGCCGCGTCCCCGCGGCCCCCCCGCTCGACTGGCGGGCGCAGCTGGCGACGATCCGCGCCTCGCGTTCGCTGATCCGGTTCATCGCCTTCGGCGCCATCTGGGGTTTCGCCTACAACTGCCTCGGCCCGTTTTATCCGGTGTTCATGTACCATGAGCTCGGGCTCTCCGTGGCCCGGGTCTGCCTGTTCATCATCGTCAACACGCTGGCCGCCGCGGTGACGATGCCCACCTGGGGCCGGCTGCTGGACCGTTACGGCAATAAATCGGTGATGGCCGCGGCGATCCTGCTCTGGCAGGTCCAGTTCCCCGGCTGGCTGGTGCTGCACCCGGGCAATGCCTGGCTGCTGTACGGCCTCTGGGCTTGGAACGGCTTCACCTGGGCCGGCTTCACGCTCGGGCTGTTCAACATGCTCCTGAAGCTCATCCCGCCCGAGGCCAAGATCACCGCCATCGCGCTCAACACCGCGGTCACCTCGATCGTCACGGCGGTCGCCCCGATGGTCAGCGGCGCGGTGATCACCCTGGCGCTGCACCGCGGCTGGAATCCGATGACCGTCTACCACTGGGCCTTTGTCCTCCAACTCGCCCCGGCGCTGCTCTCCTGCCTGGTGCTGCTCCGCGTCGAGGAGCCGAAGGCCAGCCCGCTCTCGGCCGTCTTCGGCGCCATGCGCAACGTCCGCACCCTCGGCGCCATGCTGGGCCTGACATTCATCGCGAATTATGTCTTCGTGAAGTCGCCCCGGAAACCACCGCGATGACGCCGACCGTCCACACCCTCACCGGCAATCTCCTCTGGGAGAAAACCTTCACCTTCGACGCCTGGGGCGCCGGCCGGACCCAGCGCGCGCAGGCCGAGCGTTTCCAGGCCGGCGGCAAGGGCGTGAACGTCTCCCGGATGCTCGGGCGGCTCGGGGCGCCGACCTCCGCCGTGTTCTTCCCCGGCGGCGCCACCGGCGCCGAGTGCGAGGCCTGGCTGCGCGCCCGCGGCGTGCCCTGCCGGACGTTCCCGCTCGGCGCGCCCACCCGCGCCGGCCTGGTGGTGCACGCCCCGCCGCGGCCGGAGACCACCTTCCTCGGCCCCGACGTGCCCCTCGAGGCCGGCGCCGTCCGCGCCTGCGCCGGACACCTCGACGCCTGCCCGGCCGGGGACGTGCTGGCCGTCTGCGGCAGCATTCCCGGCTGGGACACCGCCGCGCTCAATCCGCTGCGCGCGGCGATCGACCGCTGGTTCGCCCGGGGGCCGGTCGTGGCGGACACCTACGGCGCGCCGCTGGCCTGGCTGATTGCGCGCCCGCTCGCCTGGGTGAAGGTCAACCGCCACGAATTCGGCGTGCTGATGCCCGGCCGCCAGAGTGTGGCCACCCGGATGAAGCTCGCGCTGGAGCGCTGGCCGGTGCGGGCGTGGATCGTGACCGACGGTCCGCGGCCCCTCTGGTACGCGGAGCGCGGCGGAGCGCCGGCCAGCCTCCGGCCGCCGGCGGTGCGCGAGGTTTCGCCCACCGGCTCGGGCGACGTCCTGCACGCCTGCCTGCTCCACGCGGTCTGCCATGGCGGCCTGCCGCTGGCCGAGGCGCTTCGGCGCGCCCTGCCGTACGCCGCCGCCAATGCGGCCGCCGCCACCGTGGCGGATTTCCCATTGAACAAGCTGCCGGTTTTGCGGTCCAGCGGGTGACCCCGCCCCCGGCCGCCGGACCGCCGCCATCCTCCCCCGACCTCATGAGCCAAAAAACCATTCTGATCGCCGTCGCGGCGGTGCTGGCGCTCGGCGGCGCGATCTGGGGCTACCGCGCCTACGTCGCCGATCTGCGCCGCGACGAGGCCCGCCTGCGTGCGGCCTTCGAGCGGGATCAGGCGGACGCCCGGCGGGCCGACCAGGAGCGCCTCG
>DATJUU010000127.1:0-14028 GCA_035502155.1 Opitutaceae bacterium | reverse complement strand
CGGCTGTCCGCAATCGGGCCGTTTTGGGCTGGCTATCCGGCGCCCGGATTCCGGATTCTTGGGTCGATGATCGAGGTCGGCCACCTGACGCGCGTCTTCCGCACCTACAAGAAGCGGCCCGGCTTCTGGGGCGGCGTGCGGGGCCTGTTCAACCGCGAATTCGAGGAGATCCGCGCGGCCGACGACATCAGCTTCACTATCGCCGAGGGCGAGTTCGTCGGCTTCCTCGGCCCCAACGGCGCCGGCAAGACCACCACCCTGAAGATGCTCTCCGGCCTCATCTACCCGACCTCCGGCCGGGCCCGGGTGGCCGGCTATGACCCGACCCGGCGCGAGAACGCCTACCGCCGCATCTTCGCCCTCGTCCTCGGCCAGAAGAACCAGCTCTGGTGGGACCTGCCGGCGATGGAGTCCTTCCTCCTCCTGCGCCACATCTACGGACTCCCCGGCGACCAGTGGAAGCAGACGCTCGATGAGCTCGTGGCGCTGCTCGACGTCGGCCACAAGCTCAACGTCATGGTGCGCGAGCTCTCGCTCGGCGAGCGCATGAAGATGGAGCTCATCGCCGCCCTGCTCCACCGCCCGCGCGTCCTCTTTCTCGACGAGCCCACCATCGGCCTCGACGTCGTCTCCCAGAAGGCCGTCCGCGGTTTCCTGCGCGACTACAACCGCCGCCACCACACCACCATCCTGCTCACCAGCCACTACATGGCCGACATCAAGGAGCTGTGCGAGCGCGTCATCGTCATCCACAAGGGCCGCAAGATCCACGACGGCGACATCGGCGCGCTCGACGCCACCGGCAGCCGCCAGAAGATCATCAAGATCCTGCCGGCGGAGAACGCCGCCGGCCACGCGCGGGCCGCCGCGTTTCTCGACACGCTCCGCCAGCGGTTCGGCCCGATCCAGGCCGACGCGACCGGCGAATACGTTCTGCACGTGCCGGGCGAACAGACGGTGGCGGTTTCGCAGGAGATCCTCGCCGCCGGCCCGGTGGCCGACATCACGATCGAGGACGTCCCGCTCGAGGACATCATCGCGGAGCTCTTCGGCAAGCAGGGCTGAGGCGATTACGCCGTCCCCGCCGGCTCGCCGGGCGGCGCCGCGGCCGCCACCCCCAGCTTCTCGCGCAGGGTCTGCGCCAGCGCCCGGGTGTCGAACGGCTTCTGGAACACGATGGCTTCCGCCAGCCGCGGATCGCCGGCCGCCGCCGCCGGCAGCTCCGACACGGTGGTGAAAAACGGCCGGATGCCCGGCTGCAGCTCGGTCGCGCGGCGCATGAGCTCCAGCCCGCTGGCGGCGCGCAGCTCGACCTCCGTGATCAGCGCGTCGAACGGCCGGGTGCGCAGCAGCTCGTGCGTCCGCTCGACGCTCGTGCTCTTCACCACCTCGAAGTCGCGCCCCAGCACGTAGGCCAGCGCGTCATTGACCGCGGGATCGTCGTCGTGGAGCAGGAGCGCCGGCCGCACGGCGTCGCCGAACGGCCGCAGGCCGCCGAGCGCCGCCTCGAGCAGCTTCTCCGGCTCGGCGGCCTCGCGGCCGAGCTCGGCGAAGCCGGCGCGCACCGCGGGATCGCCCTGCAGCGGCGCCAGACGCCGCAGCTGCAGCGCCGCGGCGCCGCGGCTGCTCCCGGCGAACACCAGCCCCAGCCGGTTGGCGTCGTAGGGCCCGACGGACACCGTCGGCGGCAGCGCGGCGCGGAGGGCGGGCAGCTGCTGCAGCAGGCCGCCCGCGATGCGCGGCGAGTCCAGCAGCGCGAAGCACAGCGGCAGCCGCCGCCACTGGCAGCGGTAGGTCTCGCGGCGCAGGGCGTCGAGCAGCCGCGCCTGGTCCGGCGAGAGATCGGTCAGCACGACCACCCCGACGCCCGCCCCCTGGCCGAGGGCGGAGGTGCGCACCTCGCCGAACACCAGCCGGCCGTCCACCCGCAGGTGGAAGCTGGCGCGCCCCGCCGCCGCGCCCGCCCGCAGCTCCCCCGGCAGCGCGGCCTGCACGGCGGCCCACGGATCGGCGCCGACGCCCAGCCAGCGCCGCGCGAGGTCGTTACCCGCCAGCAGGCGGTGGCTCTCGTCGAAGGCGAGGATGCCCACCGGCGCCTGGTTGAGCAGCAGGCCGAGCAGCTGCCGCTGGCGCTCCACCTCCCGCCACTCGCGGGCGCGGTCGAGCACCGCGGCGAGGAAATCGGCCAGCCCCGCCAGCAGGTGCAGGTCTTCCGGTCCGAAACTGCGCGCCTCCTCCCCGCCCCCGACCCGCACCAGGCCGTGCGCGCCGGCCGCGCCCTGGAGGGGCACGATCATCTCGCCGATCGCGAACTGCGTCGGCGCCGCGCCCGGCCGGGCGTCGAGCTCGAGGGTGACGCGGCCGAACCACTCCGCCCGGTCGAGCGCCGCCTGCAGCCCGCGGACGAAGCCCTCGAAATCCTGGAGATGGGCGAAGGCCGCGGCCAGCGCGTGCAGGGCCGCCGGCCCCGGCAGGACCCGCGGCGCGGGCGGGCCGCCGGCCGGCCGGGTGATGACATCAGACGGGCTCATGGCGGGGGCGAAAGGGCGGGCAGGTAGATGTGGAACGTGGTGCCGCTGCCGAGCTCGCTCGTCACATCGACCGCCCCCTGGTGGTACTGGATGATGCGGCGCACGATGGCGAGTCCCAGTCCCATGCCGCGCCGGCTGCGCTGGTCGCCGGTCGACTTGGTGGTCATGAACGGCTCGAACACCCGCGGGAGCAGCGCGGGGTCGATGCCCGGGCCGTTGTCGGACACGGCGATGTAGAGGAGCGGCTTGGGCGGGTTGTGGGTGCGCAGGCGCAGCTTCACGACGATCCGGGGGTCCGGGCGGCCCTCCAGCGCGTGAATCGCGTTCTGCACCAGGTTGAGGAACACCTGCAGCAGCTGGCTGTAGTTGCCCGACACCGCCGGGATCCCCTCCGGCTCGTCAACCTCCAGCGTCACCCCGGTGCGGGTGAGCTCCGGCCGCACGATCTCGGCCACGCCGGACCAGACGTCGCGGATCTTCACCGGCGCGAAGGGCACCGAACTGTTCTCGGCGAACGCGGCCACGTTCTCCACGATGCTGGCGATGCGGCCCACGTCGCGCTGCATGATCGCGCCGAACTCGTGCTGGAAGTCCGGCTCGGCGCCGCGCTCCTTGAGCAGGGAGGAGAAGGTCTGGATCGACACCAGGGGGTTGCGCAGCTCGTGCGCCAGGCCGGCCGCGAGGGTGCCGAGCGAGATCAGCTTCTCGGTCTGGTTCGCCTGCCGCTCGAGCTGGCGGGCGCGGATGGTGATCGCGATCTGGAGGCAGATCGCCTCCAGGAGGGAGAAGTCGATCTCGGAATAGCGGCGCCCGTCCCGCCGGCGGCCCAGCACGAGCACGCCGAACAGCTGGTCCTCGGTGAAGACCGGAAACGCCGCCTCGAACGGCATGCCCGCCTGCAGGGTGCTCAGCGGCGCGCCGACCTCCGCCTCCCATTCGACCTCCGAACCGTCGTACACCAGCGGCACCTGGCGGTCGTGGAAGAAGCGCATCAGGGGCGCGCGGCTGTCGAGCGCGCGGGCGGCGAAGCCGGCCTGGCCCCAGCCGTGGGCGGCCCGCAGGTTGAAGCTGTGGTCGAACTCCCCGCGGAAGAACATGGCGGCCTGCGTCACGCCCATCGCCGTCGCGATCTGGAGCGTCGCGGTCTCGAAGATCTCCTGCTCGTCGCGCAGGGTGCAGATCCGCCGCGCCAGCTCCTTGAGCTGGCCGCGCTGCTCCTGGCCGCCGCGCCGGAGGTAGACCTGCTCCAGGATGCGCTCCGCCTGCTGGCGGAGGTGGGGCGCCGCCCAGAGGAAGAAGACCGACACCAGCAGCGCGAGCAGGAAGTACTCCAGCATCCCGCCGGTGACGCCGCCGGTGCCAAGCAGGATCCGCACCACCACCGCCACGAGCACGTAGAAGATCGCCAGGGTCGCCCCCATCACGAGGTAGACGGCGGCCTTGACCAGGTCGTAGGTGACGAGCGGGAGGTGGTAGCGCGACACCGCGTGCGCCATCATGACCAGGTAGAGCAGAATCAGGCCGTTGCCGATCGGCGGCACCGACAGGTGGTACCAGAGCGGAAAATTGGTGGCCCCGCCGGTGAACCCGATGGTCGAGGCGACGAGGATGTAGCGCATCTGACTCGCGCGGGCGTCCACCGCGAACCGCAGGTGCTTGGCCAGGAGCAACCAGGCGTGGACCAGGTAGACGGCGAAAAAAGCGAGGTAGACGATGAACAGGTCGCCCGCGATCGGCCAGAAGGGGAATTCCATCGCCCGCTCGACGTGGTGGACCATGAGCGGCGAGAACCCCAGCGCCGTGAACAGGCAGGCGAACGCGTAGCCCACGGTCACCCAGCGGCGGCGGACCTCGCCGCAGAGCTGGGCCACGAAATGAAAATGGGTGATCGGGACGAAGTAGGCGCCCAGCATCAGCACCCGTGTAAAGAAGAGCGCCCGGCCGGCGTCCGGCGAGATCTGCCAGAGGAAATAGGCGGCGCACCACCCGGCGATGGAAAAGGCGAACAGGCCGAACCGCTGGTTGAGCCGGTTGCTGCGCTCGCGCAGCACCACCGCAAAAGCCAGCAGCAGCGCCCCCAGGCAGTTCAGCAGCGAGCTGACGATCAGGTAGGTGCTCACTTCAGGGCCTTGATCACGTTCGCCTGGTCGCCGAGCGAGCGGTGGACGGACGCGACCCGCAGGCCGGCCGCCCGGGTCAACTCCGCCAGCTCCTCCTCGGAGAAAAAGGCGTAGTAGCCCTTCTCCTCCTTGAGCTTGATGTGGCCCGCGGCCCGCAGCAGGTTGCGCGCCGCCTCCACGTCCTCGGCCGTGACCTGCTGGCTGATGAAGTCCCGGTAGATGACCGACATGTCGCAGAACGGCTTCATGCTCGAGAGCACGAGGGTCCCGCTCGGGCGCAGCACGCGCTGCAGCTCGCGCAGCAACGCCTGCGGCTGCTTGAGGTACGACAGCACCAGGCTGCAGCAGATCACGTCGAAGCAGTTGTCGGCAAACGGCAGCGGCTCCGGCGGCGCCCCGTCCGGGGCCAGCTGCTCGAAGTCGGCGAGGCCGTACGCCAGCCCCGGCGGCGGGCCCGCGGCGCGCGGGCCGCGCCGTTGCGCGTGGTGCGCGCGGACCGCCGCGTGCCGCCCGCTTGCGTCCGCCAGCCCGGCGGCGGTCAGATCGAGTCCCACGTACACCGGCGGCAGGACCGACGCGGTCGGCCGCCGCTCCAGCGCCTCCCGCAGCACCCACAGCCCGAACAGGCCGTTGCCGCAGCCCGCGTCGAGCACCAGGGCGCCCGGCGGCAGCGGGCCGATCAGCCGGCCCACCAGCTCGAGGTAGGCGCGGTAGTCCTCGGATTTCTCCAGCAGGCTGAACTTGGTGAGGTAGGCCGCCCAGAACTCGCTCTCCGCCTCGGCGGCGGGCTCGGCGCGCTTCAGCCGTTCGCGCTCCCGCCGGTTCTGCGCCAGCACCAGGCGGTTGTCGGGCAGCGTCAGGGCCATGCCGCCGGCGGGGAACGGCCCCGGTTCCCGGCACGCCCACACCACCTGCTGGAACACCTCGTCCGCCGCCCGGGGATTCTCCCGCACCTCGTGCATCGCCCCTTTGATCGGCACGAGCGCCACCTGCGGGCGGCCGGCGAACACCCGCTTCACCTCGTCGTAGCGGACCCAGGTGTCCCGTTCCGCGAAGAAATAGACCAGCGGCACCTTCAGCCGCCCCACGTCCGCGATCGTGCCGTCGAGGTCGTGCAGCTTCGCCTCGACCGCCGTGCTCAGGAACGTCACGCCGTTGATGTCGAAACCGAGGATGTCGGTCACCCCCCAGCGCCGGCCGTCGAGGAACGTCCCGAAGATGTCCTCGCGGTAGACCTCGGCCAGCGTGGCGTGCAGGTTCACCACCCCGACGATGCACACCAGCTTGACGATCCGCCGGTCGAGGACCGCGGCGCGGATGGCGCAGCGCGACGACAGGCTGCTCGAGACCACGACGAACTCCCGTCCGCCGTGCTCCCGGCCGAGATAGTCGAGGCTGGAGAGCAGGTCCTCGACGGCGCCGGGCATGGTGAAGTCCTCCATCCGGCCGTCGCTCTCGCCCACGTGGTTGGTGAGGTCGAAGCGCAGCACGTTCAGGCCGTTGGCGGCGAGGAGGTAGGCGAGCTTGAGGTTGTTCTTCTTCGTCTCGCCGTACTTCGGCGCCATCACCACCCACGGGCGGTCCGCCGGGGCGCCCGGCTCGCGGTCGAGGTACGCGACGATCCGGCCCCGGCCGCGGCTGGGGTACGAGACCAGTTCACTCTGGATGCGGTCCGCTTGAAACGAGGTTTCCGCGATCATGCGGGGTGCCCGACGTCCCTTCCAAAAAAACATTTTAGACTTCTAAAAGCTTGGGCAATTGCAACCTCCAATGCGGTCGCGGGCTTCGCGGGAGCCGCCTCCCGCCCCGTTTTTTCAATTGCGTTCATATTCCCTTCCGCCACTTGTGGACGCAGGATGGCCGCGCGTTTCCGCCACCCCGCCCGGGGCCCGACTTACCCTCAGTGATCCATCTTCTCGTCATCGCCGAAGACTCCGTCTTGCTTCCGCCTCTCGCGGCCTCCCCCGGCGCCTCCATCGACTTCAAAATCCTGCGAAAATCCACCCTCGAGGCCGCGCGTCCGCTGCTGGCCTCCGGGTTGTTCGACGCGGCGTTGCTGGCGGTGGGAAGCCTGGCGGCGGACACGGTCCGCGCGGTGGCGGAATTCCGCGCCGTCGCGCCCGCCTGTCCGCTGGCCGTGGCGGCCGCGGAGGGGGCGCCCGCCGGGCGCGAGGCCGCCTACCTGGCCGGCGCCGACGTCGTGCTCGTGCCGCCGGGCGAGGCCGTCGCGCTCGCCGCTGTGCTCCGCCGGCTGGCCACCCGGGCGGTCCCGCCGCCCGCGCTGCCCGCCGCCACCCCCGCCCCGGCCGCCGGCGCCGCCGCGCCGTTCTCGGCCCTGGCGGTGATGCGCGATTTTTCGCAGGTCTTCAGCTACTCCCTCGACTACCGCGAGTTCACCCGGCACTTCGCGCTCAAGCTGCGCGAGGTGATCGGCGCGGCGCGGGTCGCCATCTTTCTCGAGCCGCCGCCCGTCGCCGGCTCGCTCGGGCCGGACGCCGCGACCAACGAGGCGCGCCTGGTCTGCGCCGGGGCGGTCGGCCTGCCCGCGGACCTGATCGAGCACTTCGAGCTCTCCCGCGACCGCGGCCTCGGGCGGAACGTCTTCCAGACCGGCCGGATCCTGCGCCTCGGGGCCGAGAGCACCGCCCCGTTCCTCGCCGGCGATCCCCGGCTGCAGCGCGAGTTCGACGTCCTCGGCTGCGAGATCGCGCTGCCGGTCAACGACCGCGAGCGCACGATCGGCGTCGCGCTGCTCGGCGGGCGCCTCACCGGCACGCCCTTCACCGACGCCGAGCTCCTGCTCGTCTGCCACCTGATGGAGGAGTTGGGCCTGGCGGTGAAGAACTCCTGGCTGCACCACCAGCTGTCCGCCAGCCACCACCTCTTCGGCGACGTCCTCGGCGCCATGACCAGCGGCGCGCTGGTGGTCGGGCCGGATCTCACCGTGCTCTTCGCCAATCCCGCCGTGCTGCGCCTGCTGAAGGGCGAGGCGGCCGCCGCCGGCCCCGGCCTCGCGTTCGCCGAGCTGCCGGCGCCGCTGGGCGCAAGCCTCCGCGCGGTGGTGGAGCGGGGTGAGAGCGCGGCGCCGTTCTTCTACGAGCACCCCGGCGCGCCGCCGCAGGTGTTCCGCGTCTCGCTCGTGCCCTTCCCGCCCCGCGGGCGCGCCCTGCCCCAGCCGGCGCTGCTGCTGCTGGAGAACTTCACCACGGTGCGCGCGGCGCAGCGGGCCGAGATCGAGGCCTCGAACCTCAAGCTCATCGGCCTCATCGCCAAGCGCTTCGCCCACGAGATCCGCAACTCGCTCGTCCCCCTCACCACCCACCAGCAGCTCTTCGACACCGACTACGCCAGCAGCGAGTTTCGCGACTCGCTCAAGGCGGCGCTCGGCCGCGAGACCGGCCGCATCCAGCGCTTCACCGAGCAGATGCTCTTCCTCTCCCAGACCGAGGGCGGCGCCACCGACGCCCTGCCGCTCGAGGACCTCCTGCGTGCGAGCTTCGAGCACTCCCGCGCCTTCCTCGGCCGGGAGGACGGCGTGCTGGAGATCCGCAGCGAGGTCACCCACCCGTTCGTGCGCTGCCACCGGCCGAGCCTGCTCCACGCCCTGCAGGAGATTTTCCTCAACGGCCTCCAGTCCGCGGGCGAGCCGCCGCGGGTCACCGTGTCGGTCGCGCCGGAGGTGGGGCCCGAGGGCCGCCCCGGCCTGGCGGTGCGGTTCCACGACAACGGTGCCGGCTTCAGCCCGGAGGTGGTGTCCCGCGCGGTGGACCCCTTCTTCACCACGCGCAACACCGGGGTCGGCCTCGGCCTGACCGTCGCCAAGCGCGTGATCGAGGCGCACGCCGGCCGCCTTGAGGTGCAGGCCCGCCGCCGCCCCGACGACCCCGACCTCGTCATCCATCTGCCCGCCGGCTGAACCCGCACGTTTCCTCCATGCCCCCCCATCCCGTCGCCCCCGCCCGCCCGGCGGTCCGCGCCGCCCGCATCGGCTGCGCGCTCCTCGCGCTGGCGCCGCTGCCCGCGCTCGCCTCCGGCACCCGCGTCGGCTTCAAGGACGCCTTCGCCACCGCGCGCGGCAACGCGTACGTGGCCACGGCCGACAACCCGTCGGCGATCTACTACAATCCCGCCGGGCTGACGCAGCTCCAGGGCCAGAATTTCTCCGCGACGGCGTACGCCCTGCAGCTCAACGGTGATTTCCAGTCGGCGTATTCGCCCGCCACCTCCTCGCTGAAAACGCAGACGAAGCTGCTGCCGCAGGCCTATTACGCCTACGCGCCGGCCGGGGCGAACTGGGCGCTCGGCCTCGGGTTCTACGTCCCCTTCGGCCTTTCGACCGACTGGAACAACGCCGGCAAGCCGCTCACCGACGTCCTCTTCCCCTACGCAACGCAGAACGAGGAAACCTACACCACCCTCAACCCGGTCATCGCCTGGCGGCTCACCGACACCCTCTCGATCGGCGGCGGCATCACCTTCAACCGGCTGAAGGTCGACCTGAACCGCGGCGTGCTCTACAGCGGAATCCCGTACTACGGCCTCTTTCGGTTCAATGCCGACGGCACGGACCTCGGCTACAACCTCGGGCTGCGCTGGCAGCCGTCCCCGCAGCATGCGTTCGGCCTGAGCTACCAGGCGCGGACCAACTTCAGCGTCAGCGGCAACACCACGCTCGTGAACGTGCCCCTGTTCGGCGGCGCGGCCCAGACCACGGTGCAGTCGGCGGGCGCCGACTTCGCGTTTCCCGAGGTGCTGATCGCCGGCTACTCCTACCGGCCGAACCCCGACTGGAACCTCGAGGCGGACATCGACTGGACCAACTGGAGCTGCCTGAAGACCGTGACCATCGCCCAGGGCAGCGGCCCGGTGCCGCTGCCGTTCAACTGGAAGGCGAGCTGCTTTTACGAACTGGGCGCCACGCGCTTCCTGGGCGACGGCTGGGAGGTGAGCGCCGGCTACACCTACAGCGAGAACTCCGTGCCGGACGCCACCTTCAATCCCGCCGTGCCCGACGCCAACCGTCATTTTCTGAACGCCGGCGCGGGCTATGCGCACGGGCCGTGGCGGGTCACGCTCACGCTGCAGCACGCGCTCGCCGGCACCCGCCACGTCAACAGCGGCCAGGCGTCGTTCCTGCCCTACTCCGTCGACGGCGCCTACAAGACCTCCATCGACGCCATGGCCCTGTCGGTCGACTGCCACTTCTGAGCCCCTTTCATGCCCGCCGCCTCCAACACCCCCTCCAAGAGTCCCGTCCCGCCCCCGGCGCCCGCGACGCCCCCGCCGCCGCCCGCCGAGGATGTCACGCCGACGATGCTCGTCGTCGACGATGAGGAGGGCCCGCGCCACTCGCTGCGGATGGTGTTCAAGAACGACTTCAACGTCCACACCGTCGAGAACGGCGACAAGGCGATCGAGTTCGCCCGCGGTCACCAAGTGCACGTCGCCTTCCTCGACATCCGCATGGCCGGCCGCTCCGGCATCGAGGTGCTGCGCAGCCTCAAGGAGATCGACCCGCACATCGAGGTCATCATGCTCACGGCCTACGAGACGATCGAGACCGCGCGGCAGGCGCTGCGGCTCGGCGCCTGCGACTACCTGAGCAAGCCCTTCGACCTGGCGACCATCCGCGACGCCGCCGCCCGCGCCCTCCGGCTGCGGCGCATCTCCGAGACCGTGAGCGCCACCCAGGAGCGGCTCCGCCGGCTGACCGACCAGCTGCATGACACCGGCCTGCGCGAGGAGATGGCCCGCACCACCAACCAGATCTACGCGGGCGTCCTCCACGACATCAACAACCCGCTCACGATCATCATCGGCTACGTCGAGATGCTCGAGCTCCGCCTCGCCAAGGCCTCCTTCCTCCACGGCGCCGACCTCAACGCGGTGCGCGACGACCTCTCCGTGATCTCGAAGCAGGTCAACACCTGCTTCGCCATCGCCACGCGCTACCTGCGCTCCCTCGGCAAGCGCCACTTCTCCAACCGCGAGGTGCGCGTCAACCAGGTGCTCACCGACCTGCAGACCCTGCTGAAGCACCACCCGGCCATCCGCGGCGGCCACCTCGCGATCAAGCTGCTGGACCAGGACTCCGCCGCGCTGATCAACGGCACCGAGCTCATCCAGATCCTGCTCAACCTCACGATCAACGCCTTCCAGAGCACGACCAAGGACCAGACCGTCTGGGTGACGGCGGAGGTGTTTCTCGAGCCGCTGCCCGACGAGGTGGTGGCGGAGGGCCCGGGCGACATCTTCATCGGCCGGGAGCCGCTGGCCAACGAGCCGCCGCTGGTCGCGCTGTCGGTCCTGGACCAGGGCGTCGGCATCCCACCCGAGGTGCTGCCGCGCATCTTCGAACCGTATTTCACCACCAAGACCGACAAGGGCACCGGGCTGGGCCTCGCGATCGTGTCCCGCCTCGTGCAGGACCACCGCGGGCTGCTCCACCTCCGGACCAAGCCGGGCGAGGGCACGCGCGTGACCGTGTACTTCCCGGCGAAAGAGCCCTCGTCGTCCAACGAGCCCTTCCGCATCTGAGGCCGCGTCGCCCCGCGGGCGGGCCGGCCGGGCTTTTCCTCTTGAGCCGGCGCGCGGCCGGGGGCATCAGCAAGTGATCCCGCCGTGTCCACGACCCTGATCGTCGTCCTCGCCGCCGCCGTCGCCGCCATCCTCGTCTGGCTGTGGGCGCAGTCGCGTTCCGCGACGCTGGCCGAACGCGTCCGCCTCGTCGCCAGCCAGCTGGCCCGGGCCGAGGCCGACCTCGCGGCGCTCCGCGCGAAGCTGTCCGAACTCGAGGCGGAAAAGTCCCGCCTCGACACCCTGCTCACCGCCGAGCGCGACGCCCTGCAGCAGGCCCAGACCAAGCTGACCGACACCTTCAAGGCGCTGGCCGCCGACGCGCTGCGCGGCAACAACGACGAATTCCTCAAGCGGGCCGGCGAGTCGCTGGTCAAGCCGGTGGCCGATTCCCTGAAGGACGTGCGCGACAAGATCGCCGAGATGGAGAAAACCCGCGCCTCGGCCTACGGCTCGCTCTCCGAGCAGCTCAAGACCCTCGCGCTGGCCCAGACCTCGCTGCAAACCGAGACCACCAAGCTGTCCACCGCCCTGAGCACGACCAAGACGGCCGGCACCTGGGGCGAGCTGCAGTTGCGGCGCGTGGTGGAGCTCGCCGGCATGGTCGAGCACTGCGATTTCAGCGAGCAGGAATCCGCCGGCGGGCAACGCCCCGATCTGATCGTCCACCTGCCGCGCGGGCAGCAGATCGTGGTGGACGCCAAGGCGCCCACCGACGCCTTCCGCGAGGCGGCGGCCGCGGCCGATCCCAAGGTGCGGTCGGCCAGGCTGGCCGAGCACGCCGCCAAGGTTCGCGGCCACGTCGACGCCCTTTCCGCCAAGGCGTACTGGGAGCAGTTCCAGCCCTCGCCCGAGTTCGTGGTGCTGTTCCTGCCCGGCGACCAGTTCCTCGCCGCGGCCCTGGAGGCGGATCCCGCCCTGCTCGACCGGGCCATCCGCAGCCGCGTTCTGCCCGTCACGCCTTCGACCCTGATCGCGCTGCTCAAGGCGGCGGCGTACGGCTGGCGGCAGGAGTCCGTGTCGCAGAACGCCGAGGAGATCAGCGAACTCGGCCGGCAGCTCGCCGACCGGATCGCCACCTATGTGGAGCATTTTGAGCGGGTGGGCCACTCGCTCGAGTCCGCCACCAAGTCCTACAACGCCGCCGTCGGCTCGCTCGAGGGCATGGTCCTGCCCGGCGCGCGGAAGTTCGCCGAGCTCGGCGCCAAGGGCGCGAAGGACCTGCCCGAGATCGGGCCGGTCGAGACCGCCCCCCGCGACATCACCAAGCGCGGGTGACCGCCCGCCGGCTCCCGCGCCGGCGCTCAGGACTTGCGGTCCGGACCGTCCGGCTCGTCGAGGTGCATCCGCTCGGCGCCGCCGTGGCCGTGGTCGGCCGCCCCCTTGCCGCCGGCGCCCTTGTGCGTGCGCGGCCGGCGCTTCCCGTCCTCGCCGTAGTAGGCGTAGTTCTGCGTGTAATAGTCGTAGTCGTCGCCCGAGCCGGCCGGCACCTGGTTGAGGACGACGCCGAGGATGGGGGTCTTCAGGCCGTCGATGATCTGCCGGGCGCGCAGGACCATGCTCTGCGGGTTGCGGCGGTGCTGGATCAGCAGCACGGCGCCGTCGACCACGCTCGCCAGCACCGAGGCGTCGCTCACGCCGATGATCGGCGGCGAGTCGAACACGACCTTGTCATAGCGGGTCTTGGCCTGGGCGATGAAGTCGCGCAGCCGGTTCGAGTAGAGCAGGCTCAGGACGAAGTTGGCGCCCGAGCCGCTGGTGATGACATCCAGCCCCGGGGCGACCGCCCGGTGGACGACCTCGTCGACTCCCTTCTGGTTGAGCAGGACGTCGACCACGCCGGGTTCGCGCGGCCGGCTCTGCAGGCGGTGCTGGACCGGGCGGCGCACGTCCGAGTCGACCAGGAGCACGCGCTCGCCGGCGGCGGCCATGGCGTGCACCAGCCGGTGCACGACCATCGACTTGCCCTCGCCCGGGCCGGCGGACAACACGACGAGGCTCGCCGGCCGCCCCGGCGGCAGGGCGAGGTTGAGATTGGTCTGGAGCACCCGGAAGGGCTCGTTCTCGGCCGGATTGTCGGGTGCGGCCTGCGCCGGCGTGCGGCTGATGGGGATGACGCTCAGCACCGGCAGCTGCAGGCGGCCCTCGACGTCGGCGACGTTGCGGAAGCTCGTGTCGAAGTATTCGATCAGCACCGCGGTGCCGACGCCGAGCACGGAGCCGAAGACCAGGGCAAAGAAGATGTTCAGGACCCAGCTGGGCCGGCTCGCGCGGTGGGCGGGCTCGGCGTCGTTGAGGATCTCGATCGTCCGCTTCGGCACCTGGAAATCGATCTCCCGCTGCCGCAGGGTGAGCTTGAACGTGGTCAGGAGGCGCGTCTCGTCGTCGAGCTTCTGCGCCGCCTCCTCGAACGGCCGCAGGCGCTCGCGCGCGGAGAGGATCTGGTCGACCTTGGCCTTGGCCAGCTGGTCCTCCAGCTCGGTGACGCGCGCGTCGGCCTCCTTGGAGGAGATCTCGAGCGACTTCTCGTAGCCCTGCAGCAGGCCGTCGAGCTGCTCCCGGATCTTGGCGCGGCTGTCGATCGCGGCGATGAGATCGGGATGCGCCGCCCCGAGGCGCGCCCGCAGTTTGGTGACGTTCTGGTCGGCGACGAGGTAGGCCTGGAGGAGGTTCTGGATGTTGGTGTCCTGGATCAGCTCGGAGTTGACCAGGGTCAGGCGCTGCTCGAAGGGGATGCTCTTGAACCGCTCCCAGCGGGTCTTGCGCCCGATGGCGTCGACCCGCAGCGCGATGAGCGAATT
>DATJUU010000126.1:0-2813 GCA_035502155.1 Opitutaceae bacterium | reverse complement strand
TCCTCCCGGGTGGCGAGCTGGACGTTAAAGGCCGCCTCCACCGCCAGCAGGTTCTCCGCCCGGCCGCAGTACAGCTGGTGGAGGTGGCGGGGATTCGGATAATACAGCGTCTTGGAGGACACGGACGGGAGGACGGCGGGGGCCGCGGCGCGGAGCCGGGCGGCTCAGCGGCGGGCGCCGGCGGCGCGGCGGCGCCGGGTTCCGGTCCGGCGGGATTGCAGTTGCGCCCGGGCGCGCGGCAGGGCGGCGACCAGCCGGTCATAGGTGTCCGCCAGGGCCTGCGGGAGGACGCGGGTCTGGCCGACCACGGGCATGAAGTTGGTGTCGCCGTTCCAGCGCGGCACGATGTGGGCGTGGAGGTGCGGGATGCTGCTGCCCGCGGCGGAGCCGAAGTTGAAGCCGATGTTGAAGCCGTCCGGCCGGCTGGCGGCGTGCAGCACCTCCTGGCCGAGGGTGATCATCTCCATCAGGTCGGTGCGCTCGGCCGGGGTCAGCTCGGCGAGGGTCACCGCGGCGCGGAAGGGGACCGCGAGGAGGTGGCCCGGATTGTAGGGGAACTTGTTCAGGACCAGGTAGGAGTGGCGGCTGCGGTGGAGGATGAGCGCGGCACGGTCGTTCCCGAGGGCCGGCAGCTCGCGGAACAGCTCGCCGTCCTGCGGTGACTTGGGCGCTTCGATATAACTCATCCGCCAGTACGCATGAAGCTGTTGCATCGGAGCAAGCCGGGCACACTAGGGCGGGGCCGGGCGATGTCAAAACGCGAGTGGCGGGCGGCCGGTTCCGGCTTGGTCCCGGCCTGCGCAAGTGCCGGTGGGGAGGGGGACTTGACATCAAATGGAGGCGCCAACACCCTTGACCAAACTCAAGTTCACTTTGTAAAAGGTGGGCCTTTGGCCCGCCTTTTTTTTCCCATCAATCCAAACCTATGAGCAGCGAAATCCTTTCCGTCCTCGAGTACATGGAGAAGGAAAAGGGGATCGGTCGCGTCGACATGATCGCCGCGATCGTCAACGCCATCAAAACGGCGGCCCAGAAGGGGGTGAACTCCGGCCAGGAGCTGAAGATCGAGATCAACCCCAAGAACGGGCAGCTGCACGCCTGGATCCTGCTCAAGGTCGTCGACTCGATCAGCAACCCGAAGGTCGAGATCCACCTCGAGAAGGCCCAGCTCCTCAAGCCGGGCGTCCAGCTCGGCGAGCTGCTCGAAAAGGAGATCGATCCCGCCTACCTCGGGCGCATTGCCGCGCAGACCGCCCGGCAGGCCATCATGCAGAAGCTCCGGCAGTTCGAGAAGGAGCGCATCTACGACGACTTCAAGGACCGGGTCGGCGACATCGTGACCGGCATCGTGCGCCGCCGCGAGCGCAGCGACCTCTTCGTCGACCTCGGCAAGGCCGAGGCCATGATGCCCGGCAAGGAGCAGGTGCCCGGCGAGGATTACGCGCCCGGCGAGCGCATCCGCTGCCTGTTGCTCGAGATCGAGAACACCAGCCGCGGCCCCGAGCTCATCCTCAGCCGCGCCAGCCCGAAGTTCGTCCGCCGCCTCTTCGAGCTCGAGGTCACCGAGATCGCCGACGGCACGGTCAAGATCGAGGCCTTTGCCCGCGAGCCCGGCTACCGCACCAAGATCGCCGTCTCCACCATCGACGCGAAGGTCGACCCGGTGGGCGCGTGCGTCGGCGCCCGCGGCGCGCGGGTCAAGTCGATCGTCCGCGAGCTCGGCGGGGAGAAGATCGACATCGTCCGCTACTTCACCGACCCGCGCGAGATGGTCGCCGAGGCCCTCAAGCCGGCGATCCTGCGCAACATCATCATCGACGAGAAGAACCGCCGCGTCGGCATCGTGGTGTCGGAGGAGGATCTCGCCGTGGCCATCGGCAAGAAGGGGCAGAACGCCCGCCTGACCTCCCGCCTGATCGGCTGGAAGCTCGACATCATCAAGCAGCAGGTCGTCGCCACCACCCTCGAGGAGAAGAAGGGCATGGCGGCCTCCGGGCTGGCCAAGATCCCGGGGATCGACGACGCCACCGCCCAGCGCCTCGTCGCCGCCGGCTTCGCCTCCGTCGAACTCTTCGACGGCGTCGAGGGCGGGGACCTGGTGGGCGCGGGTTTCACGGCCGAGGAGGCCGAGGACATCCTCAAGAAGGTGGCCGCCTATCACAGCGCGGCGAAATAACCCGCCCCTTTCCCGCCGCCCCACCGAATGAGCATCCGTCTGCACGAACTCGCCAAGAAGATCGGCATGGACAACAAGGACCTGCTGGCCTTGTTGAAGCAGCGCGACTACCCGGTCAAGACGGTGTCGAGCACGATCGACAAGATCACGGCCGAGGCGCTGGAGCAGGAGCTGGGGCCGAGGAAGGCGGAGGAGGCCGCGCCCGCCCCGGTGGCGGCCGGCGCCGAAAAGGCGGAGGAGACGGCGGTGCTTCATCCCGAGGCGCCGCCCGCCGCGCCCGTTTTCACCACCCACGTGCCCGCCGGCGTCTTCGTGCGGTCGGCGCAGGACATCGCCCGCGAGAAGGAGGAGATCGCGCGCGCGACGCGGCCGCAGGTCGTCTTCCCGGCGCCCCGCCCGGCGCCGCCGCCGATCATGCGGGCGCCGCCCGCGCCCACCCGTCCGCCGATGATGGCGCCGCCGGTGAGCCGGCCGGCCCCGGTGCCGCCGCCCGCGCCCCGGCCGGCGCCGGTGTCCGCCCCGCCGCTGCCCCCGCCGGTCGCCCGGCCCGCGCTCGTGGCGCCGCCGCCCGCCGCGCCCCCGCCCTCGGCCACGCCCTTCCCGCCGCCGCCGCTCCCGACCCGCGCCGTCTCGTCGC
>DATJUU010000125.1:0-17830 GCA_035502155.1 Opitutaceae bacterium | reverse complement strand
TCGAGGTCTTCGGCGAGGACCGGGGCTGCCGGATGTTCCGCAAGGCCGCCGCCTGGTACACCAAGCGCTGCGGGCCGGTGGGCGAGTTCCGGCACCGGCTGGTCAATTTCAAAACCCGGGCGGAGTTCGACGCGACGCTGGCCGCCTTCCAGGCCTGGCGCACCCAGTTCTGCGACGCGCGGGGCGAGCTGCTGCCGCGCTACCGGCCGGCCGAGCCCCCGCCGCTCGGCACGCCGGGCCCCGACGCGATCCCGGTGCCGAAGGGCCCGGTGGCGGTGTGGTGAGGCGGCGGGCGCCGCCGCTTGGTTGTGGGTTTTGGGTTTTGAGTTTTGAGTTCTTGCTGAAAGCATTCCTGCCCAGAACCCAAAACTCAGAACCCCAAACCCACGCCGCCATGTCCCATTTCTGGCAGCTCATTCTCGGCACGGTCGTCTCCCTGCTCCCGGTGATCAACCCGGTGGCCTCGGCGCCGGTGCTGCTGGCGATCACCGAGGGTGATTCGGAGGCGCGCCGCCTCTGGCAGGTAAAGAAGGGCTGTTACTACATGGTCCTGATCCTCGTGAGCTGCCTGTTCGGCGGCGACTTCATCATCCGCTTCTTCGGCATCTCCATCCCCGGCATCCGGATCGCCGGCGGGCTGCTGGTCTCCGGCATCGCCCTGTCCATGCTGGCGGCGCCGCAGGAGAACCCGGACGAGCACCGGCGGCGCGAGGAGGCGCGCGCCAAGCGCGACATCTCCATGACGCCGCTGGCGATGCCGATGCTGAGCGGCCCGGGCTCGATGGCCATGACCATCGGCTTCATCTCCCTGGCGCGGAACTGGCTCGACTACGTCGCCATCGTGCTCGGCCTCGTCCTGGTGGCCATCATCAGCTACGTGGTGCTGCGCCTCTCCGGCACCCTGGTCCGCCTGCTCGGGGCCAACGGCATGAACGCCCTGACCAAATTCATGGGCTTCCTGCTCCTCTGCGTGGGCATTCAGTTCGTGGTTAATGGCCTCACCAGCATCGCCACGGACCCGGAGCTGTTGCAGGCCATCCGCGCCGGCCTCGGCCGCTGACGCGCCGGTCAGAACTTCCGCCGCAGCGTGTGGCCGGCGGCGTCCTGGAAGAGGACCTCCTCCGTCGCCGGGTCCACGCCGGCGAAGATGACGCCGAGATCCTGGTCCAACACGTCGCCCTGGCTGTAGGTGACGCCGCCGACGAACAGCCGCGCCGGCGGGCCGACGCGGAAGCCGCCGATCTTGAGCTGGTCGACGTAGGCGCGGAAGCGCGGGCTCGGACCGGCCGGCACCGGCGGCGGGGCGGCCTTGGGCGCCGGCGCCACTTCCTCCGGTGGAGGCGTGGGGGCGGCGGTCGTCGGGCGCTTGCCCTTCGCAACGGGACCGGGCTCCGACGGCTTGGCCGAGGTGGTGGCCGGTGCCGGCGCGGGCGTCGCGGGCTTCGCGGCGGGCGCGGCGGGTTTGCGGACAACCGCCGGCTTGGGCGGGGGCGGCGGAGGCGGAGCGGTCAGCTTCCGGTAGACGATGAACGCAACCACGAGGAGGATCACCGCGCCCAGCGCCCCGAGTCCCACCTGAATCTGGCGCACCCGCCACGGCTGCGGCTTTCGGGCCACCAACGGCGGGGGAGGTGTCGAACCGGTCTCCACGACGACGGGCGCCGGCACTGCCGCCGGGGCGGCTGGCGCGGGTGCGGACACCGCCTCCGGAGGGACGGCAGCCGGCGCCGCGGGCGCGGCCTCCGCGACGGCAGGAGTTTCCACGATCGCCGCGGCGGGCGGCGTGCTCCCGCCGATCATCGAGATCGGGGGCGCCGACGTTGGCGGAGCCAGCACCTTCGCCTTGAGCTTCAGCTTGGCGCTGTCCTCGTGGGACGCGGCCGGCTCCGGTGCGGCCGCTGGCGGGGCGGCGGGCGCGGCCTCCGCCGGCGGGATCGGCACGCGGGCTTTCAGGAGCACCCGGGGCGGGGCGCCCGGCTCCGGGGCCGGCGCCGCGGTTCCGCCGGGAGGCGGCGCGGGCACTGGCGGCCGACTGACCGGCATGGGTGGCGCGGACTTCCGCGTTTCAAAGGGCGTGATCGACATCCGCGGCTTGTCCGCGGGCTTGGCCGGATCGGTCGGTGGCGTGGTGCTTCCGGCCGGCGGGGGCACCGGGACCGGCGGCCGGCTGGCAACCGGCACCGGTGGCGCGGACTTCCCAGGCGCAAACGGCGCCAGCGAAATCTTGGGCTTGTCGCCTGACGGCGGTGCGGCTCCCGGTGGGGGCACCGGCGGCCGGCTCACCGGCATCGGTGGTGCCGACTTCTTCGTCTCAAAGGGCGTGATCGACATTCGCGGCTTGTCGGCCGGCTTCGGGGCCTCGGCGGACGTCGCCGGCGCGGCAGGAGGGGTCGTGGCGCCCGGCGGCGGCGCGGGGACCGGGGCGGCCGTTCCGGCGGGAAGTGGAGCGGGCATCGGCGGACGGCTCACCGGCATCGGTGGCGCGGACTTCTTCGTCTCAAAGGGCGTGATCGACATCCGCGGCTTGAGGCGTGGTTTATCCGCCTCGGCCGGCGGGGTTTCGGCGGGTGGCGGGGACGCGGGCGGGGCAACCGGGGCGGCGGGCACCGGCGGCGTCTGCCCTGCGGGCGGGGCAGCCGGCTGGGGCGGAGACGGTTGTCCCGGCGCGCCAGCGGTCCTCAGCTTCAGCTTTGGGCGTGGCTCCTGGGGCGGCGTCTCGTCGCTCATGTGCAGACCGTGTACCAAAATCCCGCCGGGGCGAAACCAAAAAGATGCGCTCGCGGTCTCCCCTCCGATCCGTCAAGAAACCAATCCTTCCATGACCCAGAAACGCCTCCTCCCCGCCGTTCTGTTCGGCGCCCTCGTGATCACTGCCGGCTGCCACCTGTTTCACCACCAGAAGGCCGCACCGGAGCTGCCCCCCGCCGCCGGCGTCGAGTCGGAGTTTCGCGACCGCTGGATCGACAAGCGGGTCCACGACCTCACAGCCGCCAACCCGAACCTGACCGAGGCCGACGCCCGGCAGACCGCCGACGCGGAGTTTGCCAAGCAGTTTCCTTACGTCAGCCTTCCGGCCCCGAAACCGGCCCGCTGAGCCCCCGCGCGCTCAGTGTTCGTGGGTGAAGTCGACCAGCTCAATCTCGAAGACGAGCGCCGACATCCGCGGGATGCGCGGCGGGTCGCCCCGCGTGCCGTAGCCGAGCTCGTAGGGGACGATGATCAGCCGCTTCTCGCCCCGCTTCATCTCCTGGAGCGTCTCCTCCCACGCCGCGATGAGCTGGTCGCGGCCCACCCGCGCCTGGAACGGATGCTCCGGGTCGAGCGCCTCGTTGAACACCTTGCCGTTGAGCAGGCGTCCCGAGAAGAGCACCGACACCATGTCGCCGGCCCGGGGATGATCGGTGCCCGTGCCCGGCTTGAGGACCACGTAGCGCAGGCCGGTCGAGGTCTTGATCGCCTTCGGCCAGGTTTTTTCAACGTAGACCCGGTCGTCCCACGACAGCTTCTCGCGCTGGGCGTGCAGCGGCAGAGCGCCGCCCGCGAGGCTCAACACGACCAGACAGAACACGGTGCGCATGCGGGAAGTCTTATAACCGACCGGCGAAAGTAAAGTCCCCAGCGCGATTCGCCCTGCTAGGCGCGCCTGGCCGCCCGCACCGCCGGATGCGCCGCCACCAGCGCCAGCGCCCGCCGCAGGAGCGTCCGGCCCGGCTCGATGCGGTGCCAGGGCGAGGCGCCCGAGGGATGCGGCAGCGGGATCACGTCGGCCGTGTGTCCGCCCGCGTCGACGCGGAACGACCGGCCGACGACGGCGGCCAGCGGCTGGTCGCCCAGCAACCGCCCGATCGCGAGCTTCCCGACCGGCAGCACCAGCTCGGGCTGCAGCAGCGCGAATTCGCGTTCCAGCCAGCGCGCGCATTGGGCGATCTCCGTGGAGTCCGGCACCCGGTCGCCGCCTCCCGGCTTTTTCCCGGGAAAGCAGCGGCAGACCGCCGCGAAGTACACCCGATCGCGGGTCTCCTCCTCCGTCCAGCCGAGGGCGGACTCGAACCAGCCGAACAGGGTGCGGCCGGCAGTCCAGGCAAACGGACGACCGAGCTTCGGTTCCTTGTCCCCGGGCGCCTGGCCGATCAGCAGAATGCGGCCGGCCACCGGCCGTCCGACCACCACCGGGGGATGCATGCGCGGGCACAACCGGCAGCGCTGCAGCGCGGCGAGGTGGCGGCGGACCTGGGCGACGGTGGCGGGCATGGTCGCTCAGGCGGCGCGGCGCAGGGACTCGAGCGCGCCGAACACGACCCCAGCCGGCCGGTCGGCCCGCACTTTTTCCGCCGCCGCGGCGCAGGCCGCGCGCACGGCGGGATCCTGTTGCAGGTGGCGCAGCGCGGCCGCGACCCGCGCGGCCGTGAACCGGCGCGGATACAGGCGGACCGCCACGCCCAGCCGCACGAGGCGCCGGGCGTTGTCCGGCTGGTCGTGCGCCATCGGCATCACCAGCTGCGGCACGCCGGCGGCGAGCGCCTGCGACAGCGTGCCGATCCCGCCGTGGTGCACGACCGCGGCCACGCGCGGCAGCAGCCGGCTGAACGGCGCATAATCCACCACCCGCGCGGCGGCCGGCAGCCGCGCCGGCAGCGGTTCGCGATGGGCGGTGGCGAGGATCGCGCGCGCGCCGAGCCGCTCGCACGCCCCCAGCGCCGCGGCGAAGAATTCGCGCCCGTGCGCCATCGCGCTGCCCGGCGTGAACAGCACCGGCGGCGGCCCGGCCGCGAGGAATTGCTCCAGCTCGGGCGCCAGTTCCTCCCGGTCGCCCCGGTCGTAGAGCGGGAAGCCGGCGAGCCGGCAGCGCGGCGGCCAGTCGGGCTGCGGCGGCCCGAACCAGGCGGGAAACAGTCCCAGCACCGCGTCGGGCGAGTGCATCCACGCGCGCATCAGGCTGCGCGGCGGCGGGACGCCGGCGCGGGCGCAGGCGGCGCGCACCGCCGGCCCCGCCGCCTGGTCCAGCGGATTGGGCAGGGCGAAAAACAGCCGCTTGAGCCAGCGGGGCAGCCGCGTGAACCCCTCCAGGTGGGCCCGCAGCACCGGCGTCTCGTGCATGCTGAGGATCACGGCCGGCTGCAGGTGGATCGTGGCCAGCGGCCAGCCGAATTTTTCCCGCGCCAGCCGCGCCCCGAGGGCCAGCAGCGAGCCGGCCAGCACCACGTCGCTGTTTCCCCCGCGGTCCGCCGCCGCCGCGATCGCGTTGAAGTAGGCCTCCGTCGCCTGGCCCGCGTTGCCCAGGATCAGGTTCATGCCGCGCCACGGGTGCCACAGGTCGGGATCGCGCAGAAGGCGCTCATAGTCGCCCAGGTTTCCGACCGTGGCCACCGGCAGGCCGGCGGCGCGGGCGAGGTCGTCGAACGGCGGCGCGAGGATGAGTGTCACCGCGTGGCCGCGCGCGCGCAGACCGTGGGCGATCCAGAGGAACGGGTTCACATCGCCGGCGCTGCCGAACGGCGTGAGGATGAAATGACGGGGCATGGCCGGCGGCGCGGGCCGCGCTCAGATGCTGTACTTTGCCCGGATGTCCTCCGGGATCGGGACCGCGCGGCGGGTCGCCAGGTTGATCAGCTTGTACTCGGCGCGGCCGTGGACGCAGCGTTTGCCGGCCGGTCGCCGGTCGATCTCGAACCGCACCCCCACCCCGTCGGCGTCGGGCAGGAACCCGTCGATCCAGGTGCGCACGACGAACCGGTCCCCCAGTCCGAGGGGACGGAGGAATTCCATCGTCAGGCCGGTCAGGTACCAGCCGAGCCCGCGGCCGGTGAACTCCTCCCACGGCATGCCGTAGCAGCGGGCCATCTGGTCGTAGCGCGCGGCGAGCACGTAGTCCAGGTACCGGCTGCTGTGGACGTGCTGGAACAGGTCGAGGTCGTCCGGTCGCACCTGCAGCTCGGTCTCGAACCGGGCGTGGAGATTCGTCATGGCGGGGAAGCTCAGCCGGCGCGCCGCCGGAGGCAAAGCCAACTTTCGCCGCCGGCCGGCGCCCGTCAGCCCCCGAACAGCCGGTCGAGCCGCCGCCGGTCCCGCTTGGTCGGCCGGCCCGAGCCCTTCGCGCGGGCCAGGAACTGTTCCACGCGCCGGGCGCGCGCCTGCTCGTATTCGGCCGGAGGCGTGTGGTCCGCGCAGTAGGCGCCGACCAGCGCCGCGCCGACGCGGGCCCGGGGCACGCCCCGCACTTCGAGGGTGCGGTGGATCAGCCCGAGGCGCGCGACCACGCGGTCGCCGGGATGCACCGCGCGCGCGGGCTTCGCCGGCTGGCCGTTCACCGTCACGCTCCCCGCGCGGCAGGCGTCCGTGGCCAGGCTGCGCGTGCGAAAAACGCGCACGGCCCAGAGCCACTTGTCGATGCGATCCGCCAGCGGGGATTCAGCCACGCCGCCATCCTGGCGCCGGCCGGCCGGCGGGCAAAATCAAATCCAGCGCCGCCGGCTCAGCCCGCCTTCAGTCCGCGGAATTCCGTGCCGAACCAGTCGCGGAGCATGTCCTTTTCGTAGCGCAGGTAGTCGTCCTGCGGCCACGCCGTCCGCATCTGGTAGGCGAGGTCCGTGATCTCGCGCTGGCCCGAGGCGACCACGGCGCCCTTGGCGTCCGTCACGCGGTACTGGAGCGTGATGCGCGGCGGATAGATTGCCTTCACGATGCGGACCTCGTCGAACTGCGGCCCGAGCTGCGGCTCGAACTCGCCGGCGAGGTCGACATCCGTGACCTTGATCTCGAGGTGCAGGCCGTCCGGCACGTAGTGCCCGCCCGTCGTCTCCATGAACTGCTGCAGGTCGTTGAGGAGCTCCGGGGAGGTGTCGCCCCACGAGGAGCGCTTGCAGTCGGTGAACTTCTCCGGTTGCACAAAGGCGACCGTCACCCGCGAGACGGGCTTGGGGGCCGCCGCTCCCGCGAACGCCACGCCGGCGCCCGGGAGGAGGGACAGCGCGGTGAGCAAAAGGGCTGTGGTTTTCATGGTCACGTGGGATACGACTCAATATACACCCGTCCGGTTCCCCTGCCCAGCGGCGAACGCCGGCCGCCGGCAAAGCGCCGGGCCGCTTGCTC
Source organism: Opitutaceae bacterium (assembly GCA_035502155.1). Classification (GTDB taxonomy): domain Bacteria; phylum Verrucomicrobiota; class Verrucomicrobiia; order Opitutales; family Opitutaceae; genus Fen-1467. The sequence continues at coordinate 10,741 of DATJUU010000125.1, read as the reverse complement.
AACCCCTCCCCGGGCAATAACATCCCAGCCTGACCTTGACACTCCGGAAGGGCTCCGGTCACCTTGACCCTCTTTTTTCGACACTCCCATGCAACCTACCTTTCGCCCCCACCGAAAAAAACGTGCCCGCCAGATCGGATTCCGCGCCCGGATGGCCACCAAAAGCGGCCGCAAGGTGCTCGCCGCGCGCCGCCGCAAGGGCCGGAAACGCCTCACGGTGGTCTGAGCCCGCCGGCGGCCCCTGTCCCGTGACCGTCCCCCGTTCCTCCCAGCGCTTTCGCGCGGAGCAGCGCCTGCGCCGGCAGCGCGATTTCCGGCAGGTGCGCGAACAGGGCCGGCGCGTCGACGGCGGCGCCTTCACCCTGTGGTGGCGGCCGCGCCCGCCCGCCGGCGGGGCGGCGCCGGAGCCCGTGCGCGTCGGCGTGGTGGCCTCGACCGCCGCGATCGGCCCCGCGGTGACCCGCAACGCGGCCAAGCGCCGGCTGCGTGAAATCTTCCGCCGCCACCAGGAAATCTTCCCGCCGGGCACCGATCTGCTGCTCGTGGCCCGCTCCCCCCTCAACCGGATGACGTTCCGCGAGGTCGAGGCCCGTTTCCTCGACGTCTGCGGCCGGCTGCCGGCTCCGCCCCATGCGTGAGCCGCGCCCCAGGTCCCCGCTGGCGCGGCGCGCCGCCCGGGCGCTCGCCTCGCTGCCGGCCGCCGGCCTGCTCGCCGGGCTCTGGCTCTACCGGCGCACCCTCTCGCCGCTGCTGCCGGCGGTGTTCGGCCCGTCCTGCGGCTGCCGCTTCCATCCGACCTGCGCGGTCTACGCCGCGGAGGCCGTGCACACGCACGGCGCGCTCCGGGGCGCATTGCTGGCGGCGCGCCGGCTGGCCCGGTGCCACCCGTTCCATGCGGGCGGTTATGATCCGGTTCCGCCGCGGCGTCCGGTGGTCCGCCGCGTGACCGCCGCGCCCCCGGCGCCGGCCTCGCTGTGGACGGCCGCCGCGCCCGGCCCGCGCTAGTCCCCCTCACCCGCACTTTCACCCTCACTCCCGGTTCTGGATGGACAAGAAAAACTCGATCATCGGCGTCCTGCTCCTGGTCGCGGCGTTTGCCAGCCTGTACTTCGGCTCGCGCCTGTTCCCGTCCGCGCAACCGGCGCCGGGCACCCCGGCAGCCAGCCGGCCGGCCATGCCGTCCGGCCCGGTCACGCTGGAGCCGGCCACGTCGCCGGCCGTGACCCCCGCGGCGGCGGCCGCCCCGGCCCCCGCCCCGGCGCCGGCCGAGACGCCGCTGGCGAGCGTCGCCACCGAGAATGCCCACGCGAAGATCACCACGCTGGCGAACGGCTACTTCGCCGTGCACCTGTCGGATTTCGGCGGCGCGATCGACGACGTGGCGTTCAAGAAATACAGCGCCGAGGCGGACCAGTCCGCGCCCTACGTTTTCAACCAGTTCCACGTCGACCCCATCCTCGCGTTCACGGAGGGCTCGCCCGGGTTGGACCGGAACACGCCCTTCAAGCTCGTCAGCGCCTCCGCCACCGAGGCGGTCTACCACGCCGTCATCGACAACGGGCTGGAGGTCACGCGCCGCTACACGCTGCACGCGGCGGCCGATCCCCTCCACGATCCCGATGTCTACATGCTCCGGCATGAGACCATCTTCCATAACCGCACGACCGCGCCGCTGGCGCTGCCGCATGTCGCCCTCAGCCTGGGCACCGCGTCGCTCGTCAGCCTAAACGACTACGGCCAGTATCTCAACGTCGCGGCCTACGACGGCGGGCGCACGGAGGTCACCGACCGCGGCGCGCTCGAGGGCGCCGGCGTCATCGGGCGGATGTTCGGCCGGAGCGCCGAGCCCAAGAATTACGTCGAATCCCCGGGACCGGTCGTCTGGGCCGCGGTCAAGAACCAGTTCTTCGCCAGCATCTACACCGCGACCCAGCCCGGCGCCGCCGTCATCACCCGGCGGGTCGATCTGCCGCCGATCCCCGGGGCCCGCATCGCCAATATCGGCCTGACCGGCTCCGAGCGTTTCGACCTGCCGACCCTGGCACCGGGCGCCTCCGTCACCCTCGCCGGCGACCTCTACGTGGGGCCGAAGGAGTACCGCCGGCTGTCCCTCTGCGCGCAGCACCAGGACAAGGTGATGCAGTATGACCGTTACTTCTTCAGCCGCATCTTCCTCAGCGGCTACGTCGCGCCGTTCATGAACACGCTCATGAACTGGACGCACCGCTGGGTCTACAACTGGGGCTTCGCGATCGTGCTGATGACGCTGATCCTCAAGATCGTCACCCTGCCCTTCACCCTCGCGGCCTCGCGCTCGGCCAAGCGCATGCAGAAGTTCCAGCCCGAGATCCAGGCGCTGCGCGAGAAGTTCAAGGACAACCCCCAGAAACTGAACCAGGCGACCCTCGAGCTGTTCAAGGAGCACAAGATCAATCCGATGGGCGGGTGCCTGCCGCTGCTCATCACCATGCCGCTGTTCTTCGGCTTCTTCACCATGCTGCAGAGCTCGGCCGAGCTGCGCTTCCAGGGCTTCCTCTGGGCGCACGACCTGTCCGCGCCCGACACCGTCGGCCACTTCCTCGGCTTCCCGGTCAACATCCTGCCGCTGATCATGACCGCGACCATGATCTACCAGATGCGCCTCACCCCGCAGCCGACGGTGGACAACGCGCAGGCGCGGATGATGAAGTTCATGCCGATCATCTTTACGTTCATCTGCTACGGCTACTCCTGCGCCCTCTCGCTCTACATGACGATCAACGGCGTCTTCACCATCGGCCAGCAGCTGGTGATCAACCGCATGAAGGACGTCGCGACCGACGCCCCGGCGGCCGGGTCCGGCGGCAAACCCGCGCCAAAGAACGTGACGCCGCCGCGGAAGAAGGGTAGGAAATGAGGGCGCACTGGTCTCCGGTCCAACTCAGAACCCTGCACTCCAAACCCTGAACTGAGACCGAAGCTCCATGGCTGGTCATAGCAAGTGGGCCAAAGTCAAACGCGCCAAGGCCGTCACCGACGCGCGCCGGGGCAAGGTGTTCAGCCGCCTGGCGCGCGAGATCACCATCGTCGCCAAGTCCGGCGGCGGCGATCAGGGCATGAACCCGCGCCTGCGCACGATCCTGCTCAAGGCGCGCGAGGCCAACATGCCGGCCGAAAACATCGACCGCGCGATCAAGAAGGGCACAGGCGAGCTGCCCGGCGTGGTTTATGACGAAGTCGTCTATGAGGGCTACGCCCCCGGCGGCATCGCCGTGATCGTGCAGGTCACGACCGACAACAAGAACCGCGCCGCCTCCGAGGTGCGCAGCGTGTTCACCAAGCACGGCGGCAACCTGGCCGGCGCCGGCGCCGTCCTCTTCCAGTTCCACCACTGCGGCCAGTTCCTCATCGGCCGCGACCAGGCGACCGAGGATGCCCTGCTGGACCTCGCCCTCGAGGCCGGGGCCGACGACGTCATCACGACCGAGCTCGGCTTCGAGGTCCGCTGCCCGGTGAAGCTGTTCGACGCGGTCAGCCACGCGCTCGAGAAGAAGGGCATCAAGGCCGACTCCGCCGAGATCGCCTACGTGCCGAGCTCGACGGTCCCGGTCACCAGCCTCGACACCGCCCGTTCGCTGGTGAAGCTGCAGGAGTCCCTTGAGGAGCTGGACGATGTGCAGAACGTCTTCTCGAACGACGAGATGGACGACGCGCTGAGCGAGCAGGCCCACGCGGGATAGGCCGGGGCGGGCCCGGGCCGAAAGCCGGGTCGGGATGACGCAAAAATCTGTGTTCATCGGCCGCCTTCTGTGGTTAATACGGGCCGCACATGAACGACGCGGAGGAGATCTCCAGCGGTCCGGTCACCGCCGGCGAGGTCGGCCTCGTCGAGGCGCGGGATTACGTCCACCCGCAGCCATTCACGTTTGAGAGCGGCCAGACCCTGCCGGGCTTCACCCTGCGCTACGAGACCTACGGCCGCCTCAACGCCGCGCGCGACAACACCGTCCTCGTCTGCCACGCGCTGAGCGGCGACCACCATTGCGCCGGGATCCATGCGCTCACCGACCCGAAGCCCGGCTGGTGGAACAATTTCATCGGCCCGGGCAAGGCGGTCGACACCACGCGCTTCCACGTGCTCTGCGTCAATGTCCTCGGCGGCTGCCAGGGCTCGACCGGGCCGTCGTCGCTCAACCCCGCCACCGGCCGGCCCTTCGGCCTCGCCTTCCCGTTCGTCACCATCCGCGACATGGTGCGCGCCCAGAAGCTGCTCTGCGACCACCTCGGGCTGACCGCCCTGCACGCCGTCGTCGGCGGCTCGATGGGCGGCATGCAGGTGCTGCAATGGGGCATCGAGTACCCGGACTTCGTGCGGCGCCTGCTCCCGCTGGCCACCACCGCGCGCGAAGGCGCGCAGGCGATCGCCTTCAACGAGGTCGGCCGCCAAGCCATCATGCAGGACCCGGAGTGGAACCACGGCGACTACCCGAAAGGCGGCGGCCCGCGCGTCGGCCTCGCCGTCGCGCGGATGATGGCGCACATCACCTACCTCTCCGACGCGAGCATGGAGCAGAAGTTCGGCCGGCGGCGCGCCGGCGCGGCCGACAGTCCCGCCTACACCTTCGACGTCCAGTTCGAGGTCGAGAGCTACCTGCGCCACCAGGGCGAGACCTTCATCAACCGGTTCGACGCCAACTCCTACCTCTACATCACCCGCGCGCTCGACCACTTCGACCTGCCCGCCGCCCACGGTTCGCTCGAGCGCGCCTTCGCCCCGGTGCAGGCCGAGACGCTCTGCGTCGCCTTCACCTCCGACTGGCTCTTCCCGCCGGAGCAGAATCGCGAGTACGTGCTCGCGCTCCTGCGCGCCGGCAAGCGCGCCAGCTACGCCGAGCTGGCCATGACCCTCGGCCACGACTCCTTCCTGCTCGAATCCGAGGATCTGTACGCCCTCGTGCGCAGCTTCCTCGGCGCGCCGACCCCGCCATGAACAAGCTGGTCGAGAAACGCACCGTCGACATGCAGATCATCGGCGACTGGGTGGAGCCCGGCAGCCGGGTGCTCGACCTCGGCTGCGGCCGCGGGGTCCTGCTCGACTATCTGCAGCAGACCAAGCGGGTGCGGGGCCTGGGCGTGGACCTCGACTACCACAAGATCCTCGGCTGCGTCCGCCGCGGCGTCACCGCCTACCAGGGGGACATGGAGTCGTTCATGCGCGCGTTCCCCGACGGGTTCTTCGACCGCGTGATCTGCTCGCGCACCGTGCAGGAGCTGGCGGCGCCGGCCGCCGTCATCCTCGAGGCGCTGCGCGCCGGCCGCGCCGTGACCGTCGGCTTCGTCAACCACGGCTACTGGAAGAACCGCCTCGACGCCTTCTTCCGCGGCCGCAAGCCGCGCAACCCGGTCTACACCACCGACTGGTTCGAGAGCCGCCCGGCCAACCCGGTCACGGTCGAGGATTTCGAGCAGTTCTGCCGCGCCAAGCGCATCCGCATCACGCGCCGGGCCCTGCTCCAGGGCGACTGGAAGACCCGCTGCGTCTTCCGCCCCAATCTTTTCGCCGGCTACGCCCTCTACGACCTCTCGCGCTGAGCGGCCCGGACGGCCGGAGTCGCCGGCCCCGGCCAAAAGAAAAGGCCGGTCCGATGGCCGGCCTTGGAAAACAGAGAAATCGGCGGCGCCTCAGGTCTCGTAGGGCGGGAGGCTCTTCTCGATCCGGTGCTTCTCGAGCCGGGCGAACAGCGGCAGGCCGTTGTCGTAGGGCACCAGCACCTCGCCCTGGATGAGCGGCAGCGCGTAGCGGAAGAACTGGAAGTTCATGCTCACGCCGTCCTCGTTGATCCACTCGCGCGGCAGCTTCTTCACCCCGTTGGCGATCTCGGCCAGCGGCGCCAGCCCGGTCTCGCAGGTGTAGTGGTCGGCGTCGCCGCGCACGAGGATGACGCACTTGTCGGTCTCGCCGTTGATCGCGGCCTTGACCGCGGCCTGGCCGGCGAGGAACGCCTCGTCGTTGTCGGTCTTCGACGAGCAGTGGGCGGCGGCGCGCTGGGCGATGCCGAGCTTGGCCGTGCGGGCCTTGACCCCCGGCACGTTCTGCTCGACCAGCCGCATCAGGTACTCGCCCGCGCCGCCAAGCTGGGCGTGGCCGAAGGCGTCGGTGGCCGCGCTGTCGGTGGCGAGATAGTTGCCGTCCTTGTCCACCAGCCCCTCGCCGACGACGACGAGGCAGAATTTCTCGCGCTTGAGCACGCGCTTCACGTCCTCGACGAACTTCTCCGCGCTGAACGCCACTTCGGGCAGGTAGATGAGGTGCGGCGGGTCGTAGGGGTGGTCGCGGCGTTTGGCCAGGGCCGCCCCGGCGGCGATCCAGCCCGCATTGCGGCCCATGACCTCGAGGATGGAGACGAGGTCGCCCTGCCCCATGGCCTCGTTGTCGCAGGCCAGCTCGCGCACCGTGGCGCAGATGTACTTGATCACGCTGCCGTAGCCGGGGCAGTGGTCGGTCACCGACAGGTCGTTGTCGACCGTCTTCGGCACGCCGATCACCCGGAGCTCGTAGTTCTGGGCCTGGGCGAGCTTGGAAATCTTGTCGGCGGTGTCCTGCGAGTCGTTGCCCCCGCAGTAGAAAAAGTAGCGGATGTTGTGCGCCTTGAAGACCTCGAGCACGCGGTCGAAGTCCTGCTGTTTCTTCAGCTTGTAGCGGCAGGTGCCCAGCGCGGCGCCGGGGGTGGCGCGGAGGGCGCGGACCTGCTGCTGGGATTCGGCCGCCAGATCGATGAAATCCTCGTTCAGGATGCCGAGCACCCCGTTGAGGCCGCCATAGACCTCCTCGATGCAGTTGTGGTTGAGGGCCTCGGTGATGACGCCGGCGACGCTGGCGTTGATGACGGCGGTGGGACCGCCCGACTGGGCCACGAGACAGTTACCTACGAGTTCGGCCATGGGTGGGTGGGAAAAAAGGGTTCAGTCTGACGGAAAGAGGAGCAACCAAAGGCACCGCTCGGAGGCGTGGCAAACCAAATCTCCCGGGGGACCGCCGCGGTGCGGCCCGGCCCGGCTGATTTCTGTTTCCAGCCCCCGGTGATTGTGCACGCTGGGACCACCCCACCCGCCGTTTCAACCCCCGGAGGCCCCATGAAGCGCTCATGCAACCTGATGATCCTCGCCGCCTTCGCCCCCGCCCTGCTGGCGCCGCTCCGCGCGGCGGACGTCGCCGGCCGGTGGCACGCGGAATTCGACACCCAGATCGGAATGCAGAAGTACACCTTCGAATTCAAGGTCGACGGCGACAAGGTCACCGGCACGGCGTCCTTCGAGCGCGAGACCGGCAAGGGCGAGGTCGCCCTGCGCGACATCAAGCTGGACGGCGACAAGATCTCGTTCGTCGAACCGCTGCAGCTCGACGAGGGTGAGATCAACATCACCTACACCGGCACCGTGGCGGGCGATGAGATGAAGCTCACCCGGCAGGTCGGCGAATTCGCGACCGAGGAGCTCGTGGCCAAACGCGTCAAGGCGCCGGCGGCCGCGCCCCCGGCCCCGGCCAAGTAGCGCTGCGTCCCGCCGCCTCCCGCCGCGCCGGCGCTACAGCAGCCGGCCGGGCAGATATTCCGCCGCGCCCTTCACGCGCTTCGCCAGCGGCTGGACCTCGCCGACAAAGGCGTCGACCTGGTGCGGCGCCGCGCCGACGTAGCGATTGCTCTCGGCGAGGATCGCCTGCAGCTGCCGCTTGGTCAGGCCGACCCGCCGGTCGCCCGCGAGGCGCGCCAGCAGGTCGACCTCGCCGTTGTTCGCCCCGGAGCGCAACGCCCGGCCCGCGGCCAGCGCGTGCTCCTGGATGGCCGCGTGCGCGACCTCGCGGCCCGCGCCATTCTTCACCGCCTCCATCAGGATCGTGGTCGAGGCGAGGAAGGGCAGGTTGCGCTCGTTCTCCGCCGCGATCGCCGCCGGAAACACCTCCATCTGCTTCAGCACGGTAAGGAAGGTCTCGAGCAGGCCGTCGAGGGCGAAGAACGCGTCCGGCAGCGCCACGCGGCGCACGACCGAGCAGGACACGTCGCCCTCGTTCCACTGGTGCCCGGCGAGCCCGGCGGTCATCGCCACGTAGCCGCCGAGCACGACCTCGAAGCCGCAGATCCGCTCGCAATTCCGCGCGTTCACCTTGTGCGGCATGACCGAGGAGCCGACCTGGCCCTCCTTGAAGCCCTCGGTCAGCAAACCCTGGCCCGCCATCAGCCGGATGGTGTACGCGAAGCTCGCCCCGGCCGCGCCCACCTGGTGCAGCGCCGAGACGACGTCGAAGTCGAGGCTGCGCGGGTAGACCTGGCCGACGGCGATGAGCGACGCATGGAAGCCGAGGTGGCGCAGGACGCGCCCCTCGAGCTCGGCCACCTTGTCGGCCCGGCCGCCGAGCAGCGTCAGCTGGTCGAGCTGCGTGCCCACCGCGCCCTTCAGGCCGCGGACCGGGTAGCGCTCGATCAGGTTCTCCAGCCGCTCCAGCGCGATCAGCAGCTCCTGGCCGAACATCGCCAGGCGCTTGCCCAGCGTCGTCGGCTGCGCCGGCACGTTGTGGGTGCGGCCGGTGACCATGAGGTCGCGGTGGGTCTCGGCCTGGCGGGCGAGCGCGAGCAGCGCGGCCACGGTCTTGAAATGGACAACCCTGAGCGAACGGCAGATCTGGAGCTGCTCGACGTTCTCCGTCAGGTCGCGGCTGGTCAGCCCCAGATGGATGAACTGCCGGCCGGCCAGCTCCGAAAACTCCTCCAGGCGCGCCTTGACGTCGTGGAGGGTGACGCGCTCGCGCTTGAGGATGGAGGCGAGGTTGATGATGTCCTTGACCCGCTCGTAGTCCCGGATCGCCTCCGCGGGGATGGGCACGCCGAGGTCCTTCTGCGCCTTCATCACCGCGATCCAGAAATCGCGCTCGAGCAGGATGCGCCCCGGCACCGACCAGATGTCCTTCATCGCCGCCGAGGCGTAGCGCTCGGCCAGGATGTTGGCGATGACGGCCGCGGCGGGGGGCGCCTCGGCGGACGGGGACGGCGGCGGGGACGGCGGGGCGGCGCTGTCTCCCGCGCTGGAGGGCGGTGGTCTCACGGCGGAATTTGGCGAGCGGGGAGCCGTAGCAAAACCCCCGGCCGATAGCTACTGCAAAATGGCCCGTCCGCCCCGGCTACGCTAGGCACCGCACCACCGTCTCCCGCAGCACCTCCTCCGGCTCGCCGGGCCGGCGGACGAGCTCCTCGAAGGCGGTGATGAACTCCTGCTGGTTGTCGATCAGGCGGCGCGCGGACGGCGGCGGCGCGTTGCCCGCGAGCTTGCCCAGATACCAGAGGTTCTGGCTAAAGAGGTTGAAGGAGCTTTTCTCCGCCGCCCCGGCGAAGGCCGGCGCGTGCGCCGCCGCCGCGCGCTCGAACTCCGCCCGGTCGAGGCCGCGCGGCCCCAGCCGCAGCTCGCCCGCGTCCAGCAGCACCCGCAGCTGCAGCAGCAGGCGGTTGCGGTTCTGCAGCGCGGTGAGCACCGGCCGGGCGTCGCCGCCGGCGAAGAAGTGCCGGTGCAGCGCCGCCAGCGTCCAGCGCAGGTCGCCGCGGCCGAACGCCTCCGCCGTCTCGAAGAAATCCCCCTCGGCAAAATTCGGCGTGAGCTCCGCGACGTGCTCCTCGGTCACCGCGGCGCCGGCGCCGGCGTAGCTCGCGAGCTTGCGCACCTCCTCCACCAGCAGCCGGGCGTTCGGGCCCACGCGCGCCAGCAGCAGCTCGAGCGCGTCCGGCGCCAGCGTGACACCCTGCGCTTCCGCCTCGGCCACCGCGACCGGCCCGAGCGCCGCGGCGCCCTCCTTCCCCTCGTCGCCGACGAACCGGTAGTCCGCCGTGGCCTCGCACCACTTGATGAACGACCGCCGCCGGTCCACCGGCGCGGCGGTGACGATCACCGCCATCTCGTCCGGGTTCACCGCGCCCAGCAGCGCCTGCATCTCCTCGACCTGGCGGAGCGTGCCCTCGGCCCGGCCGGTCACGGAGTCCGCCAGGAAGTTCACGTCCTTGAGCCAGACCACGCGCCGGCCGCCGAAGAGCGACAGGGTCTGCAGCGCCTCGCGCAGCCGGCCCACCGCCGCCTCGACCTCGGCCACATTGCCGGCGAACCCGTTGAGCACCTCGCGCGAGAACTCGTCCGCCACCCCCGCGGCCAGCGCGGTGAAACGCTCCTGGCCCAGCCGGTTGACGAGGAAGTCGTCCGGGCCGCAGAGGAAGACGAACGGGGTCGCGGGCATCGGGTTCCGGTTTGCCGGCGAATGCCGGCCGGGGCACGCCAAAAAACGCCCCGCCCCGCCGCCGAAAGCCTTGTCGCCAGGCCGCCTCCCGGCGCAGACTCCCCTCCAGTTGCCATGAACCCCTGCGTCGCGCCGTCCGTCTTCACCGCTGTTCTCCTCGCCGCCGGTCGCGGCAGCCATCCGGCCCCTCCCTTGTTCTTCCTCGTGGTATTGGGACTGTTCGCGGTCTTCTTCGTGTTCGCAATCCGGATGGCCATCGTCCAGGGGGGCAAGACCCGCGCCCAGCTCGCCGCCCTGGCGGCGCGCCTCGGCCTCGAGGTGCGCGAGGCGCCGACGGCCGGGGTGCTCGGCCTCAAGCCCCTGCCCACCGTCGAGGGCCGGCACCGCAACCGGGCGGTGCGGTTCTTCACCTACACCACCAGCTCCGGCAAAAACCAGACCCAGTGGTGCGCGGTCGCGGCGGCGGCCGCCGGCGCGGGGGGCTTCACGCTC
>DATJUU010000124.1:0-13388 GCA_035502155.1 Opitutaceae bacterium | reverse complement strand
CGCCCGCAGCAATACCAGCCCGCGCCCCCGCCTCATCGTGTTCGACCGGTGCCAGCGCGTCCGGGTCGAGGGCGTCACCATCATCAACGCGCCCAGCTTCAATCTCGTCCCGACCCGCTGCGAGGACGTGAGCATCGTCGGCGTCACCATCCTGAACCCGCCCGACTCGCCCAACACCGACGGCATCGACCCGTCGGTGTGCCGACGCGTCCTCATCGACCACTGCCGCATCGACACCGGCGACGATTGCATCGCGGTCAAGGCAGGCACCGAGGGCGCCGGCGTGTCGGAGGACCTGCTGGTCACCGACTGCGCGTTCGGCCACGGCCATGGCTGCTCGATCGGGAGCGAGACGTTCTCCGGCCTGCGCAACATGGTCGTGCGCCGCTGCACCTTCGACGGCACGGAAACCGGCGTGCGCTTCAAGTCCGACCGCCGCCGCGGCGGTCTCGTGGAGAACGTGACCTTCACCGACCTGACGATGCAGAACGTCGGCCGGCCGATCTCGATCACCAGCTACTATCAGGGTTCGACCACGGACCTGCCGGCGCCGGGCGAGCATGCGGCGCCGCAAAAGGTCACCGCCACCACGCCGCATTGGCGCAACATCACCGTGCGCAATCTCACCGCCACGGGCAGCACCCTCGACGCGGGAATGATCCTGGGGCTGCCGGAGATGCCGGCGGAGAACATCACGCTCGAGAACATCACGATCGCCGCGCCCAAGGGGCTGCGCCTCGGCTACGCCCGCAACGTCGCCCTGAAAAACGTCCGCATCACCGCGGCCGCCGGCGAGCCGGTGATCACCGACGACACGGTCGAGAACCTGACGCGGAGCGAGTGAAACGGAGGGGGGCAGCCCCTGTAGGGCCGGCGCTGGCCGCCGAGCCGGATTGTGAATGCAGCCTGCCGTACAGTAGGGGCGCAGACTTGCTGCGCCCATCAGTAATTCCTGATAGGGCGCAACAGGATTGCGCCCCTACAAAGTCCGACCCCCTACACCGCGACCGTCTTCCCCGTCCGCGCCGACTCGTAGATCGCCATCAGGATGCGGATGTCGCGCCGGCCCAGCTCGCCCGGCACCGGCGAGGCGCGCCCGGTGCGGATGCAGTCGGCGAAATCGTCCATCTGCCGCGCCTGCTGGTTGACCGGCGGCTCGAAGGTGAGCGGGCCGGTGCTGGTGTTGCCGCGGATGCCGCGGTAGGAAAACGCGTTGTCCAGCTCGAACCAGCTGTGCGGGCCCTCGGCGCGGAAATGGTTGCCGCCCTCCTCGAAACTCGACCGGCCGGTGGCGACCGCGCCGCCGGGGAACTCCATCGTCCACCGCATCGTCTCCTCGACGTCCTGGAAGATGTCGGGCCGCTTCTTCGGCTCCTCGTGCGCCAGCACCGCCACCGGCGTCACGCCCCCGGCCGCCATGCAGGCGCCGTGCACGACGTAGATGCCGAGGTCCATCATGGGGCCGCCGCCGGCCAGGCGCTTCTCCGCGCGCCACACCTTGGTGCGCATGACGAAGCTGAAGACGCCGTCCATCTTCGTGAACGGCCCATAGGCGGGGTCGACGGCCCGCCGCGCCATCTCCGTGTGGTAGGGATCGAAGTGGAGCCGGTAGCCGATCGAGAGCCGGACCTTGGCGTCGCGGCAGGCCGCGATCATCGCGTCGCAGTCCGCCACCGAGGTGGCCATCGGCTTTTCGGAGATGACGTGCTTGCCGGCCTTGGCGGCGCGGATGACGAACTCCGGGTGCAGCGCCGGGGGCGTGACGACGTAGACGATGTCGATGTCCGGGTTGTCGGCGATGTGCTCGAGCGTGTCGTAGGTGTAAATGTTCTTCTTCGGCACCTGGTACTGCCGCGCCCATTGCTCCGCCTTGGCCGGATGGCCGGAGATGAGGCCGGTCAGGCGGCAGTTCTTCGTCAGTTGCAGCGCCGGCGCCAGTTCCCCGCCCGCGTAGTTGCCGAGGCCGAGCAGGGCGATGCCCAGCGGACGGTCGGGCGCCGCGGTATGCTGGGCCGGCGCCGCGGCGGAGGATGGGACGAATCCGTCGCCCGCGATGGCCAGCGATCCGATGGCGGCGACACGCAAGAAATCCCGGCGGGAGGTTTCGAGGGGCATGCCGGCACACTGTGCAGCCGCCGCCGATTCGCAAGCGCGGGAAACGCAGAGCGGCAGGAGCGGCTTTGGGCCGCGACCCGGTGATTCAACATCGAATATCGCGGCGTAAAGCCGCTCCTACAAATCCCGGTTCCGATCCCGCAAAGCCCATTCCCGACGTCGAACTACCGTCCCGCCGTCCGCCCACCTTCCGATGGCCAGCAGGGCGAGCGCGAACACGAACCAGCCGCCCACCGCCCCGCCCCCGCCGGCGCCGGTCCCGCCACCGGCCGCCGGCGCGGGCCCGGCACTTGCCGCCGTGACGCTCAGCCTCGCCTGGCTGCTGGTGACGCTGCCGAGGGCGTTCGTGGCCGTGACGGTGTAATCGCCGGCGTCAGACGCGAGGACACCCGACAGGGACAGTGTGCCGGTCGTCGCGCCTGGAATGGCGGCGCCATTGCGGTACCACTGCAGCGTCGGCTCCGGCACGCCGGAAATGGTCACGGCGAATTGTGCGGCGCCCCCCGACGTCACGCTCAAGCTCTGGGGCTGGCTCACGATCGCCGGCGGACCGCCGGCGACACCGACGCGGATGGTGTGGTTGTCCGTGTCGGCGACGTAGATCCGGCCCATGCCATCCACCGCGATGCCCTGGGGATAGTTGAAGCGCGCGGTGGAACCTGCGCCATCGGCGCTCCCCGCGATCCCCCAGTTCCCGGCGAGGGTCGTCACCACGCCGTCCGGCGTCAGACGGCGGATGGCGCCGGCGTCAGTGATAAAGATCGTTCCGCTGGCATCCACCGCGAGGCTGCACGGCCTGCGGAACCGGACGGCCGCGCCGGCGCCGTCGGCATACTCGTCGCTGCCGTTGGACGGCACGCCGGCAATGATGGACGCCGCGCCCGCCGGCGGGATTTTCCACACGACGGCGCCATAGGACTCGGCGGCGAAAATGTTGCCCGCGCCGTCGATCCCGATGCCGAGCGGCGTTGGGATGTGGGCCAGGGAGGCGTTGCTCAATTGCATCGGCGTCGACACGTCGCCGGATGGCGTGATCTTGCGGATCGTCCGCACGTTCGAATACGGCGTGGTGCTCAGGAAATCGGCGACGAACACGTTGCCCGCGCCGTCGACCGCCAGACTGTGGGGATACACGAAACGGGCCGAGGTCCCCTGACCGTCCTCGGAGCCGTACGCCCCCGCCATCCCGGCCAGCGTCGTCACGATTCCGGCCGCCGTGATCCTGTGCACTGTGTGTTCGACCGTATCGGCATAATACACGTTCCCGGCCGCGTCCGCCGCCACGGCGACGCACTCGCCCAAGTGGACGGCCCATTGGGGGAAGCCGGTTTCCAGCGACGGCACCCAACTCATCAGGGTCGTGACGACGCCACCCGGCGTGATCTTGCGGATCGCATGATTCGCGAGGTCGGCAACATAGACGTTGCCGGCTCCATCCACCGCCACCCCTCCTGGATAGTAGAAGCGCGCCGCGCTGCCGGTCCCGTCGACGTTACCGAAGCCTGGACCGAATCCCGCCACCGTGGTCAGGGCGCCGGCTGGCGTTATCCGCCGGATCGTCGAGTTGCCCGTATCGGCCACGAAGACATTGCCCAGTGCGTCCACCGCGACGCCATTGGCGTACGGCACCATATCCTGATCCAGCGGCGGCGCGGCCGGCAGGGTCGCGATGGTGGTCAGCTCCCCGCCTGGTGTAAGGCGCAGCATCCGGTGGCTAGTGGACTCGGAAACGAACACGTTGCCCGCGGAGTCGACGCCCAGTTTCTGGGGCCGGTCGAACGACGCCACCGTGCCATCGGCCAGGTGCAGCGTGGTCACATTGCCGTCCGGGGTGACCTTGCAGATCCGGTCATTATAGGTGTCGGCGACGAAAACATTGCCCGAGGCATCGGTGGCAACGCCGCTGGGGTTGGAAAACCGCGCCGCGCTGCCGACCCCGTCGGCACTGCCCCCGGCGCCCGCCTGGCCCGCCAGGGTCGTCACCGCCCCGGCCGCGGTGATCTTGCGCAAATCGTAATTGTACGTCTCGGTGACGTAGAGGTTGCCCGCGCCATCGAGCGCCACCCCGCTCGGATAGTTGAACGATGCGGCGGTGCCTGTGCCGTCCAGGTTGCCGTTGCTGCCAGCCCGGCCGGCGAACGTGGTCACCAGGCCCGCCGACGTGATTTTGCGAATCGTCTGGTTGCCCGTGTCGGCGACGAAGACGTTGCCATAAAGGTCCAGCGCGATCCCCTCCGGCCAATAGAATCGCGCCGCGCTGCCGACCGCGTCGGTCGCTCCGGCAACGCCGGCCATCCCGGCCAGGGTCGTGACCGTTCCGTCGGGAGCGATCTTTCGGATCGTGTGGTTTTCGGTGTCTGCCACGAAAACATTCCCCGCCGCATCCACCGCCAGATCCTGCGGCAAGGCGAATCGCGCCGTTGCCGCCGGGCCATCGGCGCTGCCGATGCTCGCCTTGCCGGCCAGGGTCGTGAAGGCGTACGGGGTGTAGTTGGTCTGCGCCGGGAGCCCGCCGGGCGCGAACGCGGCCAGGAAAAACAGGGTGCGCCGAAGGGCGGATCGCCGGGCAGCGGGAGGTCGGGCGCCGAACCATCGCTGGAGGATGGTCATGGCGGATCCTTGGGCTGAATGCTCAGGTGGCCCGCGGCGCCTTGTCCGCGACCAGCCACGGGCCGGGCTCGGGCGCGGCGGGGACCGCCGCGGGCAGATTGCAGAGACGGCAGAGGACCAGCTGCTTCACGTCGCCGAGGCTGCGGAGGCCGGCCAGCTCTTCGTTGGGAATGGAAATGCGGAGCACATCCTCGGCCAGCATGGCCACCTCGATCAGAGTGAGCGAATCGAGGCCCAGGTCCTCGATCAGCCGCAGGTTGTCGTCGGGCTCGCGCAGCTTGGCGCGCAGGTCGGGCTCCATGTGGTGCTCGATGATGCCGGCGATGATGGCCGGCAGGCAGACAGGATCGCCGGTGTGGCGGAAGCGGCGGGCGGCCTCGTATGTCGCCGGGCTGCAGCGCTTGAGCAGCTCGTGCAATTCCGGATCACCATCCGCACCGGGCCCCGGCGACGGAGAATTGCCGTTCTTCCCGGGTTTCTCGGCAGCTGTATTCATCACGTCCTCTCCTGCCACTTACGACCATCCGCCGCGTTCAACCCGCTACTCCCAATGAAAATCTCCAGTGCCGCCTGGAGATTTCATGACCACGACGTGGGCGACACGGTCGGGCGCCGGATGCGCGGCGGGACGCATTCCCCCGGCTCGGGCTCGGTGGCAATCAGCACGGTGAGCAGGGCCAGGACGACGCCCGCCAGCAGCAGGTCGCTGATCAGGGCGAGATGGCAGGCATACAAGGCGGCGACAAAGGCGAGGACGATGGCAGGGATCATGGGGGAATGGGCTTCATCACTTCATGCGCAATTCCGCCTCGAAACGGATCACCCGGGAAAAATTCCCCGGCCGGCGTCCCTCTGCCCCCTTGCCCCTTTACTTTTTGCCCCAACACGCGTCCAGCGCCGCTTCCGCCGGCTAGAACGTCGCCGTGAGCGACACTGAATACGTCCGCCCGCGCCAGTCGCCGTACGGCTGCACGCCCGCGCCGGACGGATCGCTGGTGTAGTGCGGCAGGTGCGCCCCGAAGAGATCGTTCACCCGCAGCTGCCCGCGCAGGCCGAAGCGCGAGCTCTTCCACGGCAGCCACCGGCCGAGGTCGCCCTGCAGGAACGCGTCGAATTGCCAGCAACGGTCGATCTGGTTGCTGCCCTGGCTCGCCCACTCCACCACCGGCAGCACCCGCGGGCCGTAGTAGTGCCCCTCCATCCCGAAGCCCCATTCCTTCTTCATCCAGTCGGCGCCGAAGTTGGCCCGGTAGTGCAGGAACCCCGTCACCCACCCGTCCGGCAGCCGCAGCTCGTCCACCGGCGGCGAGTCCGGGTAGACCTGCCGCGTGAATTTCTGGAACCACACCAGCCGTCCGTGCAGGCCGAGCACGCCGCCGGCGCACTTCGTCCACGCGTAGTCCACCGCCGCGTTCCAGTTCTGCGAATGCCGCCGCGCGGCGTTGATGTCGCCGGTCAGCAGCGACGTCACGCGGCCCACCGTGTGGGTGTCGCCCGCCTGCAGCGCCCCGCGGGTGACGCGCCCGGGAAACTGCGACTCCAGGTCCATCAGCGTCTGCGCGTCCAGCGTGATCTCCTCGTTGACCTTGCGGGTGTCGACGAAATCCACCGCCACCCGCACGCGGTGCTCCTCGCCGCGCTGGAAGATGACGCCCACCGACTGGGTCGCCGCCGACTCCGGGCGGAGGTTCGGGTTGATGGCGGCCTGCGCGGTCACGTCGTACTGCTCGCCGCGCACCGGATCGGTGATCTGCACCTGGCTCACCTCCCCGCCGCCGGGACCGACCGCCAAGCCCGCCTGCTTGCTCATGTACGGGGTCGGATAACGGCTCGAGAGCATGAAGCTGCCGCGCAACGCGAACCCGCCGGCCAGCTCCAGCTTCAGGCCGCCGGTCGGCGCCCAGTAGCTCTCCTTGGACGCCGCCGCCGCGATGTAGCGCAGCGCCAGGTCGGCCTCCACGCGGTGCAGCCAGCGCGGCAGGCGCGCCCGGGGCACGACCGGGCCCTGGGCCTCGCCAAAAATGCTGTAGCGCTGCAGAATCCGTCCCTCCCAGTGGATCGGGTCGGCCGCGAGCGAGCCGTCGCCGTAGCGCTGCACCGCCGTGTAGTCCGCCAGGTGCATCCGCCGGTAGTCGGCGCCGAAGTTCACCGCGCCCACGCCGGCGGGCAGGCGCAGCGACTGGTTCGTCACGCGCACCGAGGCGTCCACCGTGTCGTAGTTGCCCAGCGTCACGAAATGGTTCCGGGCGCCCTGGTAGATCAGCACCTGGTCGTAGTATAGCGCCGGCGGCCCGTGCACCTGGGTGTCGCGCAGCGGATTGTAGACGCCGGTGTCGACCAACTCCTGCCAGCGGGCTCCATCCACGCCGGCGAGGCCCCGGTACTTGGTGAGATTGTGGGCGTATTGCAGGTCGGTCGACACGCGCCAGTCGGCCGGCAGTTTCAGCAGCAGACCGAGCACGGCCGAGCCGAACTCGATCCGCGCCTCGCTGTAGTCCTCGCCCAGTGCCGGCGCGGTCTCGTTCAGCGACACCCGCACGTCCTGCCCGAATGGATTGAGGGGCGAGGCCGCGGCGAGGCTGAGGTCCGCCGTCTGCACCTCGTAGCCGCGGTCGACGACAGTCATGCCGTAGGTGCCGTCGACGCCGACCTGCAGCCAGGAGTTAACGTCGTAGGTGACGGAACCGAAGTAGGTGCTGCGGTGCTGCCGGCGGCCGTAGGGAAAATCCAGGCTGTTCGGCGAGTCCGTCAGGGCGCCGGTGGACTGGAACAGGTCCAGGTCGCGCACCCCCTGGCGCCCGCTGAACGCCGCGAGCCCGCCGCTGCCGTCGGCGCCCGGCGCGACCGAGGTCACCGGCGGGGTTCCGGGCCCGAACAGCCCCGAGCCGTCGGCGCTGCGCACGTTCGGCGTCGCGCGATCAATCGGGCTGCCGGGCGCGGTTGATGGCTGGACGTTGGCGCGGATGTAGCCGAGCTCGGCCTCGGTGGCCGGCATCGAGCGCATGAAGCTGGCGCTCACCCGCAGTCGCAGGGCTCCGCCGAGCAGGGTCCGGCCGTGCAGGAGCGAGAACGACTCCTGCGGGGCGTCGAAGCGCCGCAGCGCGTTGGTGTAGGTCGTGTTCACCTCCGTCACCTCGCCCTCCGGGTCGGGGCGGAGCACGATGTTGATCACGCCGCCCACCGGATTGCCGGTGTAGAGCGAGGCGGCGGACGAGGGCAGCACCTCGACCTGCTGCACAAGGCTGAGCGGAATGTAGTTCACGTCCGGCGGCATCGTCGCCCAGCCGCTGGTCACGATCTCCGGCAGGCGCCGGCCGTTGACGAGCACGATCGTCTCGTCGTCGCCGTAGCCGCGCAGATTCAGGTTCGTGCTGCCGACCGCGTAGTTGGGCTGCAGCCGGCCCGCATCCTGGTCCAGCGACCGCGTGCCCGCGTCGCTGTCCACCAGCTCCCGCTGGAGAAAATCGTTCAGGTTCACCACGCCGCTGCTCTGGATCTGCTGCCGGCCGTAGATGGCGAAAGGTAGGGCGTCGTTGGCGGTGCGCGGCAGGTCGAGGTTCCCGGCGGCGACCCGCGGACCGAGATAGGCCCCGCTGCCGTCGTAGAGCCGGCTGCGGTCGGATTCCCCGGTGACGACATACGGCGCCAGGTGGGTGACCTCGTCGGCCAGCGGCAGGGTGTGCGCGTCGACGATGGTCACCCGGCCGGCGAGCACGCGGATGTCCACGATCTCCTGCGGCTGGTAGCCCGCGCCGGACGCGTCGAGCCGATAGACCCCCGACGGCACCGCGGCGAAGGTATATTCGCCGCGGTCGTCCGTCGCCGTCGCCTGGTCGGCCTGAGGTATGGTGACCCGCACCCCGCCCGCCGGCCGCCCGTCGGAGCCGAGCAGCCGTCCCCGGATGGAGCCGGTCGGGCGCGTGGCGCGCATGATGACGAACTTCCCCTTTTCATTCCGGCGCGCGAGGAAGCCGGTGTCCCGCAGCAGGCGGCTGAGCGCCTCCTCCGGCTCGTAGCGGCCGATGACCTCGATGGAGCGCACCGTCCGCAGGTCGTCGTAGGAAAACAGGATCTCGACCTTCGCCTGGCGGGCGAACGCCAGCAGCGCCTCGGCGGTCGGCTGGGCCGGCAGGTTGAAGTCCACCGGCTCCGCGCGAGCGCGCGCCGGGAGCAGGACGGTCAGCAGTATCAGGACGACGCGGCCGAGCCTCATCCGGTTCAAGATCGGTCGTTGTAGGGCTGCCGCTCGGCGGCACGCCGCGTTGAAATTGAATCGGCACGGCGACCAGCGCCGGCCCTACCTGATCCTGCGGGGTTTCGGCGTTTCATGCAGAGGTAACTTTCGCGCCCCTACGGCTCGGCGCGCAGGCTCACCTGCACCGTACCGTTCAAATTCCGGGTCACGCGGACCGGCTGGCTGTCCTCGAGATAAGTCAGGAAGCCTTCGAGGTCGTCCAGGCCGAAGCGCCCGCCGATGTGGAGTCGGCCGGCGTCCGGCGTGGCCGTGAGTCCCTGGCCGTGGTAGCGGGCGAAGGCGGCCAGCGCCTCGCTCAGCGGCGTGTTCTCGAACACGACCTGCCCCTCGCGCCAAGCCAGAGCGTCCGCCATCGCCGCGGCCGTCAGCGTGCGCACGCGCACGCCGTCCGGGCCCGCGCTGAGCTGCTCGCCGGCGGTCAGCGCGACGGGCGCCCCGGGCCGGCCGTCGGCGCCGGCGGGCCGGGCCTGCACCGTGCCCTCGACCACCGTCACCTGGAGCGTGACCGGCGAATCCGCGGTCACGCCGAACTTCGTGCCCGTCACCTGCACCGACCCGTAGGGCGTCTCGACGAGGAACGGCCGGCCCGGGTCCTTTTGCACGGCGAAGAAGGCCTCGCCTGCGGCAAGCCGCACGCGCCGCTCCCGGGCGGTGATCTCGACCGCCAGGCTGGTCTGGGCGTTGAGGTCGAGGCGCGAGCCGTCGACGAGTGTGAGGCTCTGCCGCTGCGCGATGGCGGTGGTGAAGTTCCCGACCTGCGCCCGCGGGCGCCCGGCCCAGACGAGCACGGTCACGACCGCGGCGGCGGCCAGCGTGGCGGCCGCGCCCCAGCCGAACCAGCGGGCCGCCCGGCGCGGCGCGGAAGCTTCGGGCAGGTCCACGGCGCCGGCGACCACCAGGGCCGGCAGCTGCTGTTCGAGGTCGGCGGAAAACTGGCAGTAGCTGGAGAGCAGGGCGCGGTGCAGCGGGCTGGCGGCGAGCCAGGCGTCGAGCGCGTTGCGATCGTCGGCCGTGAGCGTGGAGCCGTCGAGCCGGGCGGCCCAGAGGGCCGCCTGCTCCTCGAGGACGGGATCGGCATTGGCGGGAAAAGCATTCATAGGCGGGCCTCCTTGGCCGCGGCGTTGGTGAGCGAAATCGGGGGTTGGGCGGAATCGGGCGTGAGCAGCGTGCGCAGCAGGCGCAGGGCGCGGGCGTGCTGTTTCTCCACGGTGCTGATGGCGATGCCGAGGCGGTCGGCGATCTCCTGGTGGGAAAGCAGTTCGACCTTGCGCAGGAGGAGGACCGCGCGGCAGCCCGGGGGCAGCTTCCCGATGGCGGCCTCGAGCTGCTGCAGCTCCTGGCGCGCCATCACCTGCTGGACGACGCCGGGACCCGGCGAGGCCGTGGTCTCGGGCTCGAGGGCCTCGCGTGTGAAGGGGGCGATGCGCCGGCGCTTGAGCCGGTTGAGCGCCAGCCGCCGGGCCGTGGTGTAAAGCAGCGCCTCGGGCTTCTCCGCCGCCTGGCGGTCGATCGTCGGCCGCACGCGCAGGTAGGCGTCGTGGGCCACGTCCTGCGCCTCGTTCTCGTCGCCGAGCAGGCGCGCCAGGTAGCGCCGCAGCGGCGCGATGGTCGCCCGGTAAAGGCTGGCGAGATCCCGGCCTGGTTCGCTGGGGTCAGGCATGGCGGCGGGCGCGGCGCCGGCGCGCCCGGCCCGCGAGGGGCTTGGGGAGGCGGCGGAGGCGCGGCAAGGGCAAATGGCTGAGTTTCACGCTAGATGGATATGACAAGCCCGACGCCCAAACCCGCCACTCACCGGCAGGCGCCGGTTGGGCGAGGGGCCGATTATGGAAGCCGACACCCCGTTTGTCCATCCCCCGGGGAACGCCCACCCACGCGGTGCAATTTTCGCGCCCGCGGTCCTCCGGCCCGGGGCATTTTTCTGGCCCCGCTGCCCTGCGACCGCCACGATTTCGCGTCCGTTGCTCATTTCATGGCGCCGCACCCCCGTCCCCCGGTCCTTCGAAGTCCCCCTGGCCTGCGCTCCGCCCTGGCCGCGGGCTGCCTCCTCGCCGGCGCCGTCATGCCGGCGCGACTGGCCGCCCAGCCCGGGGACGCCCCGGCCAACCCGAAGCTGGAAAACGTCGTGGCGGCCCGGATTGACGCCACCTATGCCGTGATCGTCGCCGCCGACGGCGGACGGAGCCTCCTGCCGCTGTCCGAGTTGTCGCCGGCCGACCGCGCGTGGCTCGAGCGGCTGGCGGCGGAGCATCCCCTCGCCCACGGCAATTCCAAGGTGGTCACCGTCGCCACCACCGCGCCGGAGAAGAAAACCATCCTCGTGTCGAAGACCGAGGGCCCGCTCGAGACGGTGCAGCTCTGCCCCCCGAGCGTGTTCCACAACCAGACCGCCTCGTTCTGCGCGCTCTACGCCCGCATCCACTGGCTCGATATCGCCGGCTACTACGTGAAGATGCCGGATGTCTACAAGATCGAGGGGCTGGCGGCCGACCCGGACGATCCGTGGAAAAGCCCGCGCTACGGGCCGGCCCTCGAGCAGCTGGTGCATGCCTATGCGCCCGCGGCCGCCCTCCACGAACCCGTCAGCCAGGACCACGTGTTCGGCTGGATCCTCGACCAGGTGCGGCAGGGGCGGCCGGTGTTCGCCGCCCTCACCCACGAGATCTGGCAGGCGCTCCCGCCCAAGTTCATCGCCGCCCACGGCTGGGACGGCGGCAAGGAGGGCCACGCGATCGTGATCAACGGCTTCACCTGGAACCACCTGACCAGCAAGGGCACGTTCCACATCATCAACTCCTGGGACGTGCTCTACGAATTCGACCTGCCGGTGGAGAACGCCGAGGGCATGCTGGCCTACCCGCGCAGCCTCACGCCGATCGGCAAGCTCGAGGCGCCCGACGCCGCCGAGCAGGTCAAGCGCGTCACGCTCGTCCGGTCCGCCGGGCGGGTGAACATCTACGAGGTCGAGACCAACCTCGGCGTGCACCGCGTCGCCGCGCCCAACGAGGCGGGGGCGCGCGCCCTGATCGAGAACAAAGGCGGCCCCTGAGGCCGGCCGGCGAACCTCCGCCCTTTTTGACTCCCGCCCGGACGTTCGTTAGCTGGCGGGATGCGCCCGCGCCTTGCCCCGCCCCTCCTCGCCACCGCGCTGCTCGCCGCCGCCGTCGGCGCCGCGCCGGCCCCGTCGGATCAACCCGCCCTTTCCGCCGACGCCGCGCAGGCTCGGCTGGCCGACGGCAACATCCGCTACTGCCGCGGCTCCCCGCTCCGGCCCGCGCAGGACGCCGGGCGCCGCACTGAAGTCGCCCGCGGGCAGCACCCGTTCGCGATCATCCTCTCCTGCTCCGATTCGCGCGTTCCGCCCGAGGTCGTGTTCGACCAGGGTCTCGGCGACCTGTTTGTCGTTCGAGTGGCCGGCAACACGGCGGGGGTGGACGAGACCGCGGCGGTCGATTACGGCGCCGAGCATCTCGGAGCGCCGCTGTGCGTCGTCCTCGGCCACACCGGCTGCGGCGCCGTCAAGGCCGCGCTCGAAAACGCCCCGGTGCACGGCGACCTGGCCGAGGTCCTCGCGGCGATCCGGCCGGCCGCCGACCAGGCGCGGCAGGCGAACCCAGGGCTCACGGGCGCGGCGCTCGTCAATGCCGCCGTCGAGGCCAACGTGTGGCACTCGATCGCGACGCTGTTCGCGCGCAGCGAGATCGTGCGCACCCTCGTCGCGCGGGACCGGTTGCGCGTGGTCGGCGCCGTCTACGATCTCGACACCGGCGCCGTCCGCTGGCTTGGTCCGCATCCCCGGCAGGCACAGCTCCTCCAAACGGCCCCCGCGGCGCACTGATTCCGATTCCGGATGGTGGATACCGGTTTGAATCCAGAAGCCAGGAAGCCATGAAAAAACGCTCCTGGTTTCGTGGCTTCTGAATTCAAAACGGAGAATCGCCCATCCGGCGGTTCGATCGCGAATGACGGATGCATTTCATTCAGAAGCCAGGAAGCCATGAGAACGCCTTTCTTGGCTTCATGGCCTCCGAATGGAAAAGGAATCCGCGATCCAGTTTTGGTCCGACCTTAGGACATCAGCGTCTATTCAGAAGTCAGGAAGCCTTGGAAAATCGCTCTTGGTTTCATGGCTTCTGAATGAAACCGAATCCGCCCTATTTCGGCTTCGCCTCGGGCTTGGCTTCGGCTTCCGGCTTCGGGGCTTCGGCTCCGCGTTCCGCCGCCTTCACCAGCAGAATGTGCCAGGCGCGATTGTCGATGTGCGCCGTCGTGCCGCCGAACTCCAGCGGGCCAGCCAGCAGCGTGAACCCGGCCGCGTCCTGCCGGTCCGAGAGCAGACCCGCCGCCGCGAGCAGCTTCCCCATCCGGCCGCGCGCGCCGACCTGCAGGTCGACCTTGAGCGGCCGCGCCT
>DATJUU010000123.1:0-10548 GCA_035502155.1 Opitutaceae bacterium | reverse complement strand
GGCGCTCAGGGTGAGCGGGCCATAGGCCAGGCGCGCGTAACCCAGGCCGAAGCCGAAGGGGAAGAGCGGCTCGATCTCCGCAAAGCGGTAGGTCCGGCCGCGCATGTGGTAGTCGGCCATGGGCGGCAGGTCGGCGGTGCGCCGCGGAACCGTGAGGGGCAGCCGGCCCGAGGGCGAAACCTCGCCGAAGAGCACGTCGGCGACGCCGCCGCCCCCCTCGCAGCCGGGGTACCACACCTGCAGCACCGCGTCGCAGCACTCGTGCTCCTCGGGAACGGCGAGCGCGCTCCCGCCGGTGAGCACGAGCACGAGCTTCCGGGCGTGCTTGCGCAGTTCGAGCAGGAAGGCCCGCTGGCAGGGCGGCAGTTCGATGGCGGCGCGGTCGCCGCCCGAGGTGGAGGCGACGGCGTCGCCCTCCTCGCCCTCCAGTGTGTGGTCGAGGCCGAGGACGGCGATGACCACCTCGGCCGCCTTCGCGGTGGGGAACGTGTAGTCGGTGCCGGGCGTGGGCGGCTGGTTCAGCGGGCAGCCCGCGCGGTACTCCAGGCGCGTGCCCTCGGCGACCCGCTCCATGATGCCCTCGAGGATGGTGACCAGGCGCGGGGAGACGCCGTAGTAGTTGCCGAGGAGCGCGTCGCCGCTGGCGGCTTGCGGCCCGACGACGAGCAGGCTGGTCGGATCGCGGCGGAGCGGCAGGATGCCGTCCGCGTTCTTGAGCAGCACGACCGACTCGGCGGCGGCCCGGCGCGCGAGGGCGCGATGCTCGGGGCAGTCGATGACCGCGCGCGGCGTCGCGGCCCAGGGCACGCGTTCGGGCGGGTCGAACAGGCCGAGCTTGAAGCGGGTCGCGAGGAGACGGCGCAGCGCGGTGTCGATCTCCGCCTCGGAGATGAGGCGGCGCTGGATCGCGTCGTACAGCGAGTTGTAGGTGCAACCGCAGTTGAGATCGCAGCCCATGCGCACGGCGAGGGCGGCCGACTCGGGGGCGTCGGCGGTGACGTGGTGGTGCTCGTGAAAATCGGCGATGGCGGCGCAATCGCTGACGACGTGGCCTTGGAAGCCCCAGCGGCCGCGCAGGGTGTCGACCAGCAGGCGGCGGCTGGCGCAGCAGGGCTCGTCGAGCGTGCGGTTGTAGGCGCCCATCACGGCCTCGACGCCGGCCCGCACGAGTTTTTCGAAGGCGGGCAGGTAGGTTTCCGCCAGGTCCTTGGGCGTGGGCTGGGCATTGAAGCCGTGCCGCTCGGCTTCGGGACCGCTGTGCACGGCGAAATGCTTGGCACAGGCGGCGGTCTTGAGCAGATGGGGATGGTCGCCCTGCAGGCCGCGCACCATGGCGGCGCCGAGTTCGCCGGTCAGGAACGGATCCTCGCCGAAGGTCTCCTGGCCGCGCCCCCAGCGGGGGTCGCGAAAGATGTTGATGTTCGGCGTCCAGAACGTGAGCCCCTGGTACTGGCCGCGGCGGCCCGCGGCCGCGTCGGCGTGGTGCTTGGCGCGCGCCTCGTCGGAGATGGCCGTGGCCACCTCGTGGAGCAGGGCGCGGTTCCAGGTGGCGCCCAGGCCGATCACCTGGGGAAAGACCGTGGCGCGGCCGTTGCGCCCGATGCCATGGCAGGCCTCGTTCCACCAGTTGTAGGCCGGCACGCCGAGCCGCTCGATCGCGGGGCTGTCGTGCATCAACTGGCCGATCTTCTCCGCCAGGGTCAGGCGCGCGAGCAGGTCCTCGATGCGGATCGCCAGCGGGCGGGTGGGATCACCGAAGACGGGGGCGGCGGCGGACATAGGCGGGGCGGTTCAGTAGAACAGGGGGAATCCGGCAAAAACGCAAAGCCCCCGTGGTGGGGACCACGGGGCGAGGGGACAAGAGGATAAGGGCGCCGTATCCCCGTCCTGCGTGCCGGGCCGCGCCGCCACCGGAAGGGGGTGGACGGACGGGGCCGGATCGCCAGTCGGCAGGGCTAACGCAGGGGGAGTGTTCCGTGGCGGCCGGCCCGGGGCAAAAGTGCCGGCATTCTAACAATAGAGCTTTCCGGGCATCGCCCGCCGGAGCGGGGTGATCGCGACCAGGGGCCGGGATGAAGAGAACCCGGCGGCGGCGGAGCGTTTTCCGGTGGTGTGCCCGGCGCCCGGGTGCATGGTGGACGGCGGGCGCGCCGGATGCGCCGCCGATGAATTCCAGGACCACAAGCTTCCGCAACGCCGGGATGGCCGCGCTGCTTCTCGGCGTGACGCTGCTGGCCTACCTGCCGGCCCTCCACGGCGGGCTCCTGTGGGATGACGACGGGCACGTCACGAAGCCGGAGCTGCGCTCCCTGCACGGGCTGGAACGCATCTGGTTCGAGGTGGGGGCGACCCAGCAGTACTACCCGCTATTGCACTCCGCCTTCTGGCTCGAGCACCGGCTGTGGGGGGACGCGGTGGTGGGCTACCATCTGGTCAACATTCTGCTGCACGTGCTGGCGGCCTGCCTCGTGGTCGCGATCCTCCGCCGGCTCGCGGTGCCGGGCGCGTGGCTGGCCGGCGGCCTCTTCGCCCTGCATCCGGTGGGCGTGGAATCGGTGGCGTGGATTTCGGAGCAAAAGAACACGCTCTCCGCCGTCTTCTACCTGGGCGCCGCGCTGATTTACCTGGGCTTTGACCGGGACCGGCGCCGCTGGCAATACGGGGCGGCGCTGGGTCTGTTCGTGCTCGCGCTGCTGACCAAGACGGTCACGGCGACGCTGCCCGCCGCGCTACTGGTGGTCTTCTGGTGGCGGCGGGGCCGGCTGGACTGGCGCCGGGACGTGCGGCCCCTGACGCCGTGGCTGGCGCTCGGCGCGGCCGCTGGGCTGGTGTCCGCCTGGGTGGAGCGGGCCTTCATCGGCGCGCACGGCGCGGATTTCGCCCTCACCGCGCTCGACCGCGGCCTGCTGGCGGGCCGGGTGCTCTGGTTCTATTTCGCGAAACTCGTGTGGCCCGCGGATCTGGTCTTCATCTATCCGCGGTGGAACGTCGATGCGGCGGCGGGGTGGCAATACCTGTTCCCGCTGGGGGTGCTGGCGGTGGCGGCGGGCCTGGGCTGGGTGGCCCGGCGGCGCCGCGGTCCGCTGGCCGGATTTCTGTTTTTTGCCGGCACGCTGTTTCCGGCCCTGGGGTTCGTGAATGTCTACCCGTTCGTCTTCTCGTACGTGGCGGATCATTTCCAATATCTCGCCAGCCTGGGCGTCATCGTGCCGCTGGCGGCGGGGCTGACCCTGGCCGCCGCGCGGATTCCCGCCCTCCCGCGGCCGCTGGCCGTCGCCGGAGCCGGCGTGCTGCTCGCGGTGCTGGGGATGCTCACGTGGGGCCAGAGCCGCATTTACCGGGATGCGCAGACGCTCTACCGGGAAACGCTGGCGCGGAACCCCGCCTGCTGGATGGCGCACAACAACCTCGGCCTGGTGCTCTCCCAGATTCCCGGGCGCATGCCCGAGGCCATCGACCATTTTGCCGCCGCGGTGAAGCTCAACCCCGGATATGCGGAAGCGCACCTCAATCTGGGCGAAGTCCTGGCCAGAATCCCGGGCCGGCTGGACGACGCGATCGCCGAGGATGAGGCGGCGGTGCGACTGGTGCCCGATCTGGCGGAGGCGCACGGGACGCTGGGGGTCGCCCTGGCCCAGGCGACCGGCCGGCTGCCGGAGGCGGTGACCGAGTTTGAGACGGCCGTGCGGCTCAGCCCGGGGTCCGCGACGATGCACGATCATCTGGGGGTGGCCCTGCTCGGCCTCCCCCGACGCCAGGGCGAGGCGCAGGAGCAGCTCGAGACCGCGAAGCGTTTGAATCCTGATTCGGCGGTGATCCGGGACCATCTGGGCATGGCATTGATCCGGACGCCCGGCGGGCTGCCGGAGGCCATGGCACAGTTTGAGGAAGCCGTGAGGATTGATCCCGGCTCGGCGGCCGCGCGCGAGAACCTGGGGAAGCTGCTGCTGCAGGTGCCGGGCCGCCTGCCGGAGGCCGTCGAGCAACTGGAGACCGCCGTGCGCCTGGATCCGGGCTCGGCGGACAATCACGGCGCCTTGGGCAGCGCCCTGTTGAAGGTGCCGGAGCGGTTTCCGGATGCGATCGCCGAATTCGAGGCGGTGGTCCGGATCGAGCCGGCCTCGATCGAGGGGCATTATGTCCTGGGCGTCCTGTTGTCCGGACTGCCGGGACGGCAGGCGGAGGCGCGGGCCCATTTTGAGACGGCCCTGAGGATCCAGCCGGACTTTGCGCCGGCCCGGGAGGGCATCGAACGGCTGCGCGCGCTGGGACGCTAGGCGACGGTGCGCGCCCCGTGAAGTTGTCGCAGGGTCCGGCCATATCGGGCTCGCCTTGGGCCGCGAACCGCCTACTGCTGCTCGGCGCCCCATGACCCCTTCGGACCGGCTGCCCCTCCGCGAAAAGATCGGCTACGGCTTCGGCGACTTTGCGTCGGTGCTGTTCTGGCAGAGCATCACGATGAACCTGATGTTCTTCTACACCGACGTGTTCCGGATCGGCACGGCGGCGAAGGCGGCGGCGATCGCCGGCACCATGATCGGCGTGTCGCGGCTCTTCGACGCCGTGATCGATCCGATCATCGGGATGACGGCCGACCGGACCCAGACGCGCTGGGGGAAGTTCCGGCCGTATCTGATCTGGATGGCGCTTCCGCTCGCGATCTCCGCGGTGCTCATGTTCACCACGCCGAACTTCAGCCCGGGTGGAAAGATCGTCTACGCCTACGGCACGATCCTGCTCTTCATGGCGTGTTATGCGGGCATCAACATCCCCTATTCGTCCCTCCTGGGGGTCCTGACGCCCGATCCGACCCAGCGGACCAGCGCCGCGTCGTTCAAGTTCACCTTTGCCTACATCGCCGGCACGGTCGTGTCCGCCACGTCCCTCATCCTCGCCAAGCACCTGGGCAACGGGCAGGACACGCGGGACCCGGCCGGCTGGCAGAAGACGATCATGCTCTATGGGGCCGTGGCCATCGCGTTCTTCGTCCTGACGTTCCTGTTCACCAGGGAGCGCGTCTCGCCCCCGCCCGCGCAGAAGACCTCGGTCGGCCGCGACCTGATCGACCTCTGGACCAACGGTCCGTGGATCGTGCTGCTGTTCGCGACGCTGACGATGATCATGTTTGTCGCCTCCCGCATCGGCGTCACCAACTACTACTTCAAATACTACATCACGTCCTATGCCGAGGGCGCGCGGCACACGATCCCGTACGGATTCCTGGGGTGGCGCTTCAACTGGGGGTTCGAGGAAGTCACCTCCGTGTTCAACACGGTCGGCCAGATCTTCTCCATTGTCGGCACCCTGCTGATCCCGCTCCTGACCGCGCGCATCGGCAAGAAGAACGCGTTCCTCCTGCTGTTCGCCGTCGCCATCGTCAGCACCGCGGCGTTCTACGTCCTCACGCCCGAACACCTGACGCTGATCTTCGTCTTCCAGATCCTCGGCTCGGTCAGCGGCGGCCCGCTCTCCCCGGTGATCTGGGCGATGTACGCCGACACGGCCGACTACTCGGAATGGAAGCGGGGCCGCCGGGCGACGGGTCTGGTGTTCTCGGCCTCGGCGACCTGCCAGAAGGCCGGCTGGACGCTCGGCGCGGTGTTCACCGGCCTGCTGCTGTCCAGCTACGGGTTCATCGCCGACAAGGCGCAGTCGCTGGCCGTCAATCACCTGCTCGTGGCGCTGATGAGCATCATCCCGGCGGCGTTCGGCCTGATCTCGGTGGTCCTGATATTCTTCTACCGCCTGGATGAAGGCACGATGAAGAACATCCAGGTGGAGCTGGAGAACCGCCGGCGCGCCGCGGGGGCCGCGGCCGGCCCGGCCTGAGCGTCCGGCGCCCCTAGACCTTGCCGCGCCGCGCCTCGAGCTGGGTGCGGATGTCCGCCATCACCTGTCGGCTCAGCGGGAAGCGGGTGAGCGCGAACATCGAGAACGTCAGCCCGATGATCGGGATGACCGCCAGCAGGAGCCGGATCATCACGATCGTGTGTGCGCTTTGCTCCGCGGTGCTGTAGTTGAGCCCAATCCAGCCGAGGATAAAGAACGACACGCCGGCGCCGGCGGCCATGCCGACCTTGTTGATCCACGAGCCGCAGGCGGCGAAGGAGCCCTCGCGCCGGCGCCCACCCTGCAGTTCGTCGTAGTCCATCACGTCCGCGCCGATCGAGCCCGAGATCGTCCAGTAGCCGGCGCCGATGAAGGCGATGAAGCCGGAGGCGAAAATCTGGAGCCACACGATGCGCGGGGTGTAGAGCCACCAGGTGGCCACAAACACGAGGATCGCGGAACCGAGCACGGCCATCATTGCGTGGCGCTTGCCCAGCCGCTGCGCGATTGCGGCGAAGCATGGAATGCCGAGGAAGCCGAGCACCATCCCCGATACGCCCATCCAGAAGTTCCACCAATTGCCCGCGGAGTTGTTGCCCTTGCAGACGTAGTAGATCGTGTCCGCCAGCCCCAGCGTGCCCACCATGCTCAGGCCCATGTTGTAGCCCATGTCCATGATCTTCTGGAGCAGGAACGGGCGGCAGCGGAGCGTCTGCCACAACGTCTCTTTGATTGAGATCCTGTCCTGCCGGCCGACCACCAGCTTGGCGTAGTAGCGCTCGCGCACGAAGACGACGCACGTCACGCCGCAGATGATCATGATCAGGCCGCACAGCGCGAGGTAGACTTGGGCGCCCAGCAGCATGTTCGGCTTGGCCCCGTCCGGCGCGGTGGTCCAGGCCGCGGTGGTGGTGAACAACTGCCGCAGCCGGTCGCCGAAGTTGTGGTTGTCCGCCCCGACCCACACCGCCATCGAGAAAAACCGTCCGAAGAAGAAGAGCCCGACCTCCGGAATCTTCTGGATGGCGTTCTTGAAGGCGAACACGGTTGTCCGCTCGTGGTAGTCCGGCGTCATTTCGTTCGCCAGGCTCTGGAACGGCATGTTGAAGCAGCTCACCAGCGGCAGGTAGATCGCCGAGGAGGCGAGCATGAACGCGAAGTACTTGAGCTGGGGCCACCCCGGCGTGACGGCCAGCACGAAAGGCAGTCCACAGCCCGCAAGAAAGGTTCCCGCCAGCATGTACGGCCGGCGGCGGCCGAAGCGGGTGCGCGCGTTGTCCGACAGCCACCCAAACACCGGGTCGGAGACCGCGTCGAACACGCGGTTCAGGATGACGGCCCAGCCGATCAGGTACGGCGAGACGCCCAGGTAGAGGCCGAAGATCTGAAAGGCGATGGTCGGATAGAGCCAGTGGCCCCACATGTCGAAGAAGGTGCCGAGGCCGTAGGCCAGCTTCTGGATGAGTGGCACGCGGTCTTCCGGCGCGACGGTGGTGGGCGGGGCGGGGGCGACGTTGACGGCGGTAGAATCCATGGGGCGGGGGCGATGGGGCGTTCGGGAGCTAGGGGAAGTTTACCGGTAAATCAATGGCGGAGGCGGGGGCGGAGCGCGAAATTGGCGGGGGTTGCCCGGATTATTCCGATCGCAGGGCGGCAAATCAGTAGGTGTCGACCAGCGAGCGTTGCGTCAGCCGGCGGCGCAGCCGGGCCGCGGTCTGCGGCCGGGTGAACTCCACCAGCACCGTCTTCGGTTCGCCGGGGTGGAGATCGAAATAGTTGTCGCTGCTGTGATGCGGGATCCCCGGCAGGTCGAAGGCGAAGCGGTGCAGAAAAACCGGGGAGACGAAGGTGAGGGCGGCCTCGCGCGGCGAGAGGGCGCGGACGGTCACGCGCGCCCGGCCGCGCGGCAGCGCGAGGAAACGCGGCGCCGTCAGCAGCACGGTCCCCTCGCTGACGCACCGCCCCGCGACGTCGAGGGCGACGCGCAGGTAGATCGAGTCGCGTCCGTGCCGGGCCAGCGGCGCGGCCAGGTCGAGCGTCCGCCGGCGGACGCTGCGGCCGGGCGCGAGCGCCACCGCCTGCCGTCCGCACAGGAGCACGCGGCCGTCGAGATGGAAAAGGTCCCAGCGCAAAACGCCGCGCGCCGGCTGCGGGGCGTCATACACCGTGTAGAGATGGACGAAGCGCACGGTCGAGTGGCGCCGGTTGATCGTGAGCGCCAGTTCCTCGCCGGGCACGTGGGCGGAGACGAGGGCGGGGGCGAAGAACCGCCGCGCCGCGTGGTGCAGCGCCTTCCACCGGCCGGAGAACTCGAGCGAGCTCCACGAGGCCGCCGGCCAGCAATCGTTGAGCTGCCAGTACAGCGCGCCCATGCAGCGCGGCCGGTTCCGCCGGTAGTGCTCGACCGCCGTCCGCATGCACTCGGCCTGGTTGAGCTGGGAAAGGTGGAGCAGCGCGTCCTGGTCCCTGGGGAACCGGTAGAGCCGGGAGACATAGTCGAGGATGAGCTGGTTGCCGCCCCAGCCCTTCTGGTGGTTCGTCATCGTCGGCCCGAAGACATTGCTGTCGCCGGGCGGGCAGAACATGGCCTGGGTCTCGGGCGAGGCGAAGCTCTGCATGCCGAACTCGGACACGAACCGGAAGGCGTGCCGCTCGTATTCCTTGACCGGCTTGCGCGCGTGCCAGACCTCCCAGAAGTGGGTGTCGCCGCGCGCCGCGCCGGCGGCGGGGCTCGTGTCGTCGTCGCCGCGCCACGGCGAGCCGGGCCAGTAGGGCGTCACGGCGTCGTGCGCCGCCACCGCGGCCGGCAGCGCGCGGTGGAACAGCCGGTCGTGGTCGGCGCGCCTCCGGGTCCCGGGCCGGAGCGCCTCCCGGTTCAGGCCGAAGACCTCGTTGTTGCCGCACCACAGCGCGAGGCAGGCGTGGTGGCGCAGCCGCCGCACCTGCTGGGCCGCCTCGGCCCGGACGCTGGCCGTGAAGGCGGCGTCGCCGGGATAGCGCGTGCAGGCGAACATGAAGTCCTGCCACACCAGCAGCCCGAGTTCGTCGCAGAGGTCGAAGAAGTCGTCGCTCTCGTAGATGCCGCCGCCCCACGCCCGCAGCATGTTCATGTGCGCCGCGGCCGCGCTGCGCAGGTCGCGCGCGTAGTCGGCGCGGGTCAGGCCCGCGACGAAGCAGTGCGCGGGGATCCAGTTCGCGCCCTGGGCGAAGACCGGCCGGCCGTTGACCACGAACCGGAACGACTCGCCCCAGCGGTCGGGCCGGCGCTCCAGCGCGATGGTGCGCAGGCCCAGCCGCCGCACCCACGGCCCCGCGACGCGCCCGTCGCCCAGCAGCACCCCGACCTCGAGCCGGTAAAGCGGCTGCGCGCCCTGGCCGTTGGGCCACCAGAGCCGGGGATGCTCGACGGAAATCTCCGGCCCGGTGCCCGCGGCGATGACCTCATCGTCGAGCGCGAGCCGCCAGCGGCAGACGGCCGCCCGGTCGGGCCGCGCCAGCTCCGGGGCCAGCCGCAGCCGCATGCTCCCGTCGCGGCGGTGCTCCTGGGTCACGCGCACGCTTTCGAGCCGGTTGCCGGTCCAGGCCTCCAGCCGGATGTCGCGCCAGATGCCCGCGGTGACGAGCCGCGGCGCCCAGTCCCAGCCGAACTGGCATTGCTCCTTGCGGATGCGGGTGCAGCCGCCGACCGGGTCGTTGAACTCGCGCGGCTGGTGGCCGGTGCGGTGGGTCCGGACGTAGCGCATCGCGCTCTCGAACCGGACCGACAGTTCATTTCGTCCCGGGCGCAGGAAACGTTTCACGTTCCAGCGGCGGCCGAGAAACATGTTGTCGGCGCGGCCGGCCACGCGGCCGTTGAGCCGCACCGTCGCCACCGTGTCGAGGCCGTCGGCCACGAGGTCGACCACCTCCTCGGCCAGCAGCGCCGGCGGCACGATGAAGCGCGCGCGGTACTCCCAGTCGCGCTCCTCGATCCATTGCAGCGCCAGTTCGTTCGCGCCCCAGAACGGGTCGGGGATCAGCCCGTGGCGCCGCAGGTCGCGGTGCACGCAGCCCGGCACGACGGCGGGACGCCAGCGCGAGCCGCGCGTGGCGTCGCGAAAACGCCATGCCGCCGCGGAGAGGGAGAGCGTGCGCATGACGGGCGGCCGGGTCGCCGGGCTAGCGTTTCAGCGGATGGTCCTTGATGAACTGGACGATTTCCTGGGCCGAGCAGAAGCACAACGCGGAGACCGTGTCCGCCGCGCCGTAGTAGATCGCAATGCGGCCGGTGGCCGTGTCGCAGATGCAGCCGACCGGGAAGCAGACGCCGGGCACGAACCCGCTCAGCTCGTAGGGCGCCTCGGGATTGAGCAGGGCCTGGTCGCAGCTGGCGATGAGCTTCCAGGGCTGGTCGAGGTCGAGCAGCATCGCGCTCATCGAGTAGACGTACCCGTTGCAGGTGGTCGTCACTCCGTGATAGAAAAGCAGCCAGCCCTCGCTCGTCTCGATCGGGGACGGCCCGGCGCCGATCTTGGTGCCCTGGAACCACGGCCAGCCACGCCCCATGATGTGGCGGTGCCGGCCCCAGTACACGAGGTCGGAGCTCTCGCTGACAAAGATGTCGCCGAAGGGCGTGTGGCCGGTGTCGCTCGGCCGGCTGAACATGAGGAACTTGTCGCCGAACTTGCGCGGGAAGAGCACGCCGTTGCGGTTGTAGGGCAGGAAGGCGTTCTCCAGCTG
>DATJUU010000122.1:0-6993 GCA_035502155.1 Opitutaceae bacterium | reverse complement strand
CGAGCAGAAGAACACGCTGTCCCTGTTCTTCTTCCTGCTCGCCGGCCTCGCCTATCTCGACTTTGCGGTGCGGCGCCGCGCGGCTGGTTACGCGCTGGCCTCGGTCCTGTTCCTCCTGGCCCTGGGCAGCAAGACCACCACCGTGGTGCTGCCGCCGCTGCTGCTGGTCGTGGTCTGGTGGCGGCAGGGACGGCTCGCATGGCGGCGCGACCTCAGGCCACTCCTGCCCTGGTTCGCGCTGTCGGCCGCGGCGGGCCTGCTCACCTCGTGGGTCGAACGCCACGTAATCGGCGCCGAGGGCGCCGCGTTTCATCTCTCCCTCTTCCAGCGGACGATGCTCGCCGGCCGGGTCGTCTGGTTCTACCTCGGCAAGCTGGCCTGGCCGACCGGGCTGAACTTCTTCTATCCCCGCTGGGACGTGCCGGCGGCGGCGGCCGGCTGGATCGCCGGCGGCGCGGCGCTGGTGGCCGTGACCGTCCTGCTCTGGATCCTGCGCCGGCGCAGCCGCGGACCCTTGGCGGCGTGGCTGTTTTACCTCGGCGCGCTCTTCCCGGTGATGGGCTTCTTCAACGTGTTTTTCTTCAAGTTCTCCTTCGTCAACGACCATTTCCAATATATCGCGAGCCTCGGCCTCTTCGCGGCCGCCGCCGGCGGCGCCGCCCTCGCCCTGACCCGGCTGCCGCCGGCCCTGCGCCCCGCCGGCCGCGTCGCCTGCGGCCTCGTCGTGGTGGGACTGGCCGCGCTGGCCCACGCCCAGAGCGGGCTCTACCGGGACAACGAGACGCTGTTCCGCGCCACCATCGCGCGCAATCCGGACAGCTGGATGGCTCACCACATCCTCGCCGTCACGCTCTCCAAGGCGCCCGACCGCAGCGCCGGGGCGATCGCCGAATACGAGGCGGCCCTGCGCCTGAACCCGGCGTTTCCCGATTCCCATTTCGGCCTCGGCGTGGAGCTGGCGCGCCTGCCCGGCCGGAAGGCCGACGCCATCGCCGAGTACGAGGAGGCCGTGCGCCTCCGGCCGATCTACGCCGAGGCGCACAACAACCTCGCGCTGGAGCTGGCCGGCCAGCCCGGCCGGGCGCCGGAGGCGATCGCCCACTTTGAAATGGCGCTGCAGGTCAAGCCGTCGTTCGCCGAAGCCCACGCCAACCTCGCCGACGCCCTCGCGAAGCTGCCGGGCCGCCAGGCCGAGGCGATCGACCATTACGAGACGGCGCTGCGGCTGAAGCCCGACCTCGCCTGGGTCCACTGCCACCTGGCCTTCGTGCTCGCGGCCCTGCCCGGCCGCACGATGGAGGCGCTCGCCCACTACGACGAGGCCCTCCGCCTCCAGCCCGACAATGTCGACGCGCTCAACGGGCTCGCCATCGCCTGCGTCCGGATGGGCCGGATCGCGGAAGCCCGGTCCCGCTGGGAAGCCGCCCTGCGGATCGCGCCGGGCGACGAGATGATCCGCAACAATCTGCGGTTGCTCGACCAGATGGAGGGACGATGATGCCGGCCCGACCCTCGTGGCGCGTAACCCCGGTGGCCGGTCCATGATTTCTCCCGTGCGCAAGAACCGGTTCGTGGCCCTCATCCTGCTCGGCGCCGCGGCCCTGGCGGGCGCGGCCGTCGGCTGGCGTTGGTGGCGCGGTCGCCAGGAGGAGGCGGCCGTGCTGGCCGCCCTGCCCGCGGTCCCGGATCTCGCCGCCTGGCCGCGCGCCTACGCGGTCCGTGTCGCGGTGGCGACCGCCGCGGCCCGCGGGCGTGAGCAGCCGGCGTCCGCCCTGCGCGAGCTCGCCCTGCTTTACCACGCCAACGGCCGCTACCGCGAAGCCGCGGAGGCGGAGCGCGGCCTGCGGGCGCTGGAGCCGGGAAACGCCCGCTGGGCGTACCTCCTCGCCGACGCGAGCGAAAAGCTCGGCGACGCCGACGCAGAGCGGTCGCTGCTCGAAACCACGCTGCGGCTCGCCCCCTACTACGCCGCGGCCCGCCTGCGGCTCGCCGACCTGCTGCTCAAGCTGGGTTTCCCCGACCAGGCCCGCACCCAGTACGAGCGGTTCCTTGCGCTCGCGCCCGGCGAGCCCCACGCCCGGCTCGGCCTCGCGCGCCTCGCGCTGGACGGCGGCGACCGCGAGGGGGGCGCGCGGGAGCTGGAGGCGCTGGTCCGTGAACATCCGGACTTCCCCGCCGCGCACAACCTGCTGGCGGAGGTCTACGCGCTCGCCGGGGACACGAAACGGGCGGAGGCGGAGCGCCGCCGCGGCGGCTCCACCGGCGAGGGCCAGGGGGGCGACGATCCCTGGCTGCGGTGGATGTATGCCTGGAGCTTCAACCCCTTCCGCACCGAGCTCGCGGGCGGGGCGGACGCGCAGGCGCAGGTGCTCGCGGCGACCCTGCCGTTCTATGAGACGATCGCGCGCGAGGAGCCGGACGACGCCGCGGCCTGCGAGGCGCTGGGTGGACTGGATCTGCAGCTCAACCGGCCCGACGACGCCGCGGCTGTTCTCGCCCACGGCATCGAACGGGCGCCGCAGGCGGCGGAACTCTACACGGCGCTCGCGCGCGCGCGGCGCCGGCAGGGGCACGGGCCGGAGGCGGTCGACGTCCTGCAGCGCGGAATGCGCGCCGCGCCGTCCGCGCCGGTCCTGCCCTTTGAGATGGGCGTGCTCCTCGAGTCCGAGGGGCGCCGGGCGGAGGCCGCGGCTTCCTACCGCGCGGCCCTGCGCCTCGACCCCGATTTCGCCGAGGCGCAGTGGAATCTCGGCCTCTGCCTGCTGGCGTTGGACCGGCTATCTGACGCCCAGGCGAGCCTGGGCCGGGCCATCGACCTCCGGCCGCGTCAGGCCGACGCGCTGGTGGTGCAGGCGCAGCAGGCCCTGGTCGCCGGGAAACTGGGCCCGGCGCGCTGCTGCCTCCAGGTGTTGGTCGACCACAGTCCGGGGATGCCAGTGCGCGACCTGGTCGAGCGCGGACTCGCCTTGGCGAGGCGGGCGGGCGACGCGGACGCCAGCCGTGATTTCGCCCGGCTGCTCGCCCGGCCCCCGCCCTAGGCGGGCTGCCCGGACGGAGATTCTCCGTTCGCACGGCGGCGCGGCCGGAGTTCTGGTGCGGTCGCCGGCCGGTTGCATCCTCCGTTAGCTGTGGAAAGGTATCGGTTGACCCCCACCGTCCGGGCGCCGGAGACCCGCCGCCGATGCCCGCCCCTGAATCCGCCCCGCCACGACCCTTGCGCCATGAAAATCACCCCGACGCGGCTCGCCTCCCTGTTCGTTCTCGCCGCCCTCGCCGCGGCCCAGGCGCAGGAAAAGCCCGAGCAGGTTTCGCCGGCCCGCGCCCGCGCCAACTTCGCCCGGCCCATCGTGCTCGCGCCGGATGACGTCCGCGCGTTTTCCGATGCGCCCGCCGGCTACCGGACGCCACGCCCCGGTATTCCGCACGGGCGCGTGGAGCCGTTCGAATACGACTCCGGCGTCACCGGCACCCGCCGCAAGGCCAACGTCTACCTGCCGCCGGGCTACGCGCCGGACCGGAAATACCCGGTGCTCTACCTGCTCCACGGCATCGGCGGCGATGAGACCGAGTGGCTGCGCTTCGACTCCCCGAACGTCATCCTCGACAACCTCATCGCGGACGGGAAGGCCGTGCCGATGATCCTCGTGCTCGCCAACGGGCGCGCGCTCCCGGACGACCGGGCCCGCGGCAATCCCTTCTCGCCGGAAAACGCCGCCGGCTTCGCCAAATTCGATCGCGACCTCCTCGACTTCCTGATCCCCGCCATCCAGGCGAGGTACCCGACGTTCACCGACCGCGATCATCGCGCGCTCGCCGGGCTCTCGATGGGCGGGGGCCAGACCCTCGACTTCGGCCTCGCCCACCTCGACACATTCGCGTGGCTGGGCGCCTTCTCCCCGGCTCCCAACACGAATCCGCCCGCGGAGCTCGTCCCCGATCCCGCCGCCGCGCGCCGGCAGCTGAAGCTGCTCTACCTTTCCTGCGGCAACAAGGACGGCCTCATCAGCATCGCCCAGGGCGTCCACCGCTATCTCAAGGAGCACGACGTGCCGCACATCTGGAATGTCGACGACCACGCTCACGATCCCCAGACTTGGGGCAGCAACCTCTATCACTTCGTCCAGCGGATCTTCCGTTGAACCGCCCGTCCACCGACACCAAGGTCTGGCAATCGTCCGGAGCGGCGGGTGCCTTCGCCCCCGCCCCCTGATCGTCAGCTCATGAACTCTTGCCCTGCCTTGCGGTGGGCGGGAATCGCCGCCGCCCTCTGCGCCTTTGTCGTCGGAACCCGGGTCCGCGCGGCCGATACCCCGACGCCGGCACCCATCTCCTGGACGGCGGACAACGGCAACGGCACCTACACCAATCCGCTGTTCTACGACGAATTCTCCGACCCTGACCTTATTCGCGTCGGCGGGGATTTCTATCTCGCCGGGACCACGATGCACGCCATGCCCGGGCTCGTGGTCCTGCACTCGAAGGACTTGGTCAACTGGACGTTTCTCAGCTACGCCTGCGACCGGCTCGACCTGGGGCCGGCCTACCGGCTCGAGGACGGCCGCGAGATCTACGGCCAGGGTTTCTGGGCGCCGTGCCTGCGCTATCACGACGGCACGTTCTACATTTTCTCGAACGTCAACGGCCGGAAGACCCAGGTCTTCCGCGCCGCCAATCCGGCCGGGCCGTGGACGCGCTCCGAAATGGGCAGCTCGCTCCACGACCTGTCGGTGCTGTTTGATGACGACGGCAGGATCTACGTCGTCTGGAGCTACAACGAGGTCCTGTTCGCGCAGCTCAAGCCGGACCTCAGCGACATCATCCCCGGGACAAAGCGGGTGCTGATCCCCGCCGGCCGCGGCATGGGCGAGGGCCACCATTTCTACAAGATCCACGGCAAATATTACATCATCAGCGCGAACTACGCGCCCGTCGGCCGCATGGAATGCGCCCGCGCCGACCGCCCGGAGGGCCCCTACGAGACGGCCGTGATCAGCGCCGAAGAAACGATGGGCACCCAGCGCAGCTGGTGGGTGCGCAACGTCGGCCTGGGCCGGCCCGTGCCCCCGCCGGGATTCAAGTTCGACGTCTCCCCGCCCGGCGACAACGAGCTGGGCGCGGTGCCGCTCCACCAGGGCGGCATCGTCGACCTGCCCAACGGCGATTGGTGGGGTTTCTCGATGATGGATTTCCGGGCCGTCGGCCGCACCACGTTCCTCTCGCCGGTCACGTGGCGGGATGGCTGGCCGTACTTCGGCCTGCCGGGAAACCCCGGCCGTTCGCCGCGCACCTGGGTCAAACCCGCCGTCGGTGGGGACGCGGCCCCCAGCGCCCCGTACGAGCGCAGCGACGATTTCGCCGGGCCGGAGCTGCACCCGATTTGGCAGTGGAACCACGTGCCGGACGACACGAAGTGGTCGCTGACCGAAAAGCCGGGCGTGCTGCGGCTGCACACGCTCCCCGCCGGCCAGTTTCTCCTGGCCCGCGACACGCTCACCCAGCGGGCGATCGGCCCGGTGTCCACCGCGACCGTCGTGCTTGACGGGGCGAGCCTGCAGCCCGGCGACCGCGCGGGGCTCGCGCTGCTCAACCTGCCCTGCGCCTGGATCGGCATCGTCCGCACGGAAACGGGCCCGGTGCTCCGCTGGTACGACGAGCTGGCCAACCGGACGATCGATTCGCCCCTGGCCTCCGCCCGGGTGAGCCTGCGCGCGACCGCCGACCTCGACGCCGAGCACGCCCGGCTGAGCTACAGCATCGACGGGCGGACCTTCACGCCGGTGGGCGACGAGATCCTCCTGCCCTACCAGTTGAAGACCTTCCAGGGCACGCGCTACGCGCTCTTCGCCTACAACGCCGCGGGCCGCGACGGCGGCTACGCCGACTTCGCCCGTTTCCGGGTCGACGAACCGCTGGCCGACCGCTCCCGTGACCTGCCGGTCGGACAGGTCATCACACTCACCAACCTGGCGGACGGCACGTTGGCATGGGCCCATCCGCTGGGCATGCTCTACCGGGCCCGCCCCGGCTCGAAGGAGGCGGAAGGACCGGGCGCGCGCTTCCGTGTGCTCGACCGCGGTCGGGGCCGCGTCGCGCTGGAGGCGATGGACGGGAGCGGCTTCGTCACCGTGGTCGGCGTCGGCCTTTCGGCGGACGTGCAGCTGCACCCGCAGGAGGACGACGGCAGTCTCTTCCAATGGCAGGACCTGCTCCGCGGTCAGTGCATGCTGCTCTCGCTCAAGACCGACCGGTATGTGGGGCTCGATCCGGCGACCGAGGCGCCGTATTCCGCCGACTGGCCCGGCCCCCGGCCGGACCGCAGGGACGGGACCGTGTTCGCCTGGACCGAAGCACCGTCGAATTGAGCGACGCCGGGCACCATTCGACTCGCGCCAGCCATGGCCCGCCATGAGCGAGCGCGGCCGCGGGAAATCACCAAAGGCGCTTGGCGGCAAAGGCCTTCCCCGAGTGGGATTTCAGATAGCGCTCAAAATCCAAAGCCCGGGCTTTGTCAGAGAA
Organism: Opitutaceae bacterium; assembly: GCA_035502155.1. GTDB lineage: Bacteria > Verrucomicrobiota > Verrucomicrobiia > Opitutales > Opitutaceae > Fen-1467. Next base: position 477 of record DATJUU010000122.1, on the reverse strand, counting down.
GGACAGGTATGTCACCAAGCGCCACGGAAGGTATTTGCCCGTGTGTGGACTCCCACCGTGGTTGTGCGTTGCGATCCGCGCCTTGAGATCAGCGGTGAAACCCACGTAGCGCTGGTTTGGCTCGGCCTCGCTCTGCAGGAGATAGACGTAATACATAAGCGCAAATTCTTCCGGCCCTGCTTCGCTCTTCGAGCTGCGCAGGGCACCATGCTTCGCCCATCGGACAACAATGGCTGTGCCATGCGAAGCCCGAAGGGCGAAGCATGGTGGAGGTGGCGGGAGTTGAACCCGCGTGCCCCGTGCCTTCACGTGTCGCGTCTACCTGTGTAGCGCCTTTTTGATCTCGCCGTCGCCCCGCCAAGACGCGCGCTGGGCTCCGGCCAGTGCCCGGATGAAGGTACGGCGGCACCGTCGGACACGGCCGGCGCCGCTATGCCTGCTGTCGTCGCTCCATCCGGCCAGCAGGCGTCGCCGGTG
>DATJUU010000121.1:0-18271 GCA_035502155.1 Opitutaceae bacterium | reverse complement strand
GCCGAGGCGGCGCCGCCACCGGGGCCGGTGACCGCGTGCAGGTCGATGTTGTGCGGCATCTTCGAGTCCGGGCTGTTCTCGAGGTGGAATTCCACCAGGTCGCCCTCGCGCACGCGGACGAAGCTGCCGGGCACCGTGCCGCCGAAGGTCCAGAAGAGATAGTCGACGCCGTCCGCCAGCCGCTTCACGACCTCGCGCACCTCGAGGTGCACGACGACGCGGGCGGAGTAGTCGCGCGTGATTGGCGGTGGCACGTTCGGGGGGATGCCGAGCACGGCCTGCTCCACCGGCAGGCCGGTGTCCGGCACGACGCCGCGCGCGTTGGCGATGTCGCCGCCGGGGGCGGGCGCCGCCGCCGGGGCGGCGGGCGCCGGCGGGGTTGCGGGCGCCGCGACGGCCACCGGCGAATCGGCGAGCGCGGCGGCGACCGTCACCGGAACCGCGCCGGCGAACAGCGCGCGGACCGGCGCGTAGCCGAGCACGACGGCGCCGAGCGCCAGGAGGGAATTGGCCAGAGCGTAGGTGAACCGGGATTGCTTGAGCATCTTCATCGGGATTGAGGGCGCATCTCTCAAATGGCGGCTGGAGCGTAGCCGCCCCGGACTCCCTCCGCCTTGATTTGGATCAAGCCGTCCGGGCTTCAACCGGACCAACTAAGTGCGAGAATCAACACTAATATACCCCCAACCGCCGATTCGGCGATCCCGACTTGCGTGGCGGACACGGCCAGCGCGGGGCGTCGCAGCAGAAAAACCGTCCGTCCCAGCAACAGCGCCAAGGCCGCCGGCGCGGTCCAGGGGGCCAGGCCCGCCCCCGCCAGCCATCCGGCCACCGCCACCGCCGCGAGGCCCGCGGCCAGCGCCGGGCCGGGCCCGACGGCCGCCCCCTTCCGGCGCCGCAGGAAGGTCCGGATGGTCATCACGGCGGGCAGCGACCGCCCGGCCATGACCGCCGCCAGCGCGAGGACCCGGGCCGCCGGCCAGCCCGCCGTCGAGGCGATCGCCGCCGGCACCAGGGCAAACGCGGTCGCGCCCGCCAGTTCCGCGGCCGCCGCCCGCGCCTCGCCGCGCGCGTCCAGCCACAGGAACAGCAGTCCCGGCGGCACCGCCAGCAGCAGCGGCCAGAGCCGCGCCGGCCCGGCGGCCCACCCGGCCGCACCCAATCCGGCGACCGCCGCCAGACCCAGGACCACCAGGCTTCCGATCGCCGTCGTCCGCCGCTCATCCGCGCGATCCCCGGCGATCACCTTCGCGGGCCGGCGCAGGAACATCCCCGCCAACGCGGCCACCGCCACGCCGGCGCCCGCCCTGGTCGGCGCCGCGACCAGCCCCAAGGCCACCGGCTCCAGCGCCAGCGACCAGCTGCCGTGTTCCCGGGGCAGGATCAGCCGCCCCGCCGCCGCGACCGGCGACGTCGTGCGGTCCGCATTCACGGACCCGCCGCCGGCGCGGCCGCGGGCGTCGCCCGCACCCGGCCGATGCGCACCGCGAACACCCCGGGACCCCGTTCGAGATATTCCCAGGTAAAGCAGCCCTCGAAAAGCGCGGCGAACTGGTGGAACAGCGACACCGGGTCGTGATCGTTTTTCAACACGAAGTAATCGTCAACCGGCAGCGCGTGCCAGCGCTCGAGAATCAGGCCGTGCTTGATCGAGCACGGGATTGGCACGCCGTCGAAGATCTTGTCGGCGGGAATGGCGTGCGCGTTGGTCGTCGCGGTCGGAGTGGTCATGGATGGAGCGTTTTCTTGCGCCCCACCCTAGCACCTCCCGGGCGCCGCCGCCTTGACGCAGGTCAAGGCCGGCCGGCCCCGGCGCTACGGAATCCGCAGTTCCACGCCCAGCGGCAGCACGTCGGGACTGCGCAGGTGGTCGCGGTTGGCGTTGTAGATCTCCTGCCAGCGCGTCGAGGTGCCGTAATAGCGGCTGCTGATCCGGGTCAGGGTGTCACCCGACACGACCCGGTGCGTCCGCGGCGCGGCCGCGGCGGGAGGCGGGGCGGCGGGCGCCGGCGCGGCCGCCACGACCGCACCCGGGCGGGTGGGCGCCGCGACGCCGCCGGTCGGCGCCGAGGGGCTGGCGAGGGCGAGCGCTGTCCGCAGCCGCGCATTTTCCGCGGCCAGGCTCGCGGTGGTGTTCTGGCCGGTCCGCAGGCTGTCGCGGAAGGTGGCGGCCTGCAGCTCGGCCTTGTTCTCGGCGTCGCGCGCCGCGGCCAGCGCGGCGTTCAGCCGGGCGATTTCGGCGCTGCTGGTCTGGCCGCCCTGGTTCGCGCTGGCCAGCTGCGTGCGCAGCGCGTCGGTTTCGCTGGCGCTGCGCTCCGCCGCGGCGCGGGCGGCGGTCAGGTCCTGCTGGGCCTTCGCCAGCGCCGCCTCGGCGTCGGCGGCGCGCTTGCCCGCGTCCTCCGACTGGCCGGCCTGCGCCTTGAGCCGGTCGTTTTCCTGCTGGGCCAGCGTGAAACTGCGGAGGGTCGCGTCGAGCTTGAGGTTCGCGTCCGCCAGCTGCTGCTTGAGCTGGGCCGTCTCTTCCGGTGACGCGGCCGGGGCCGCCGGAGCCGGCGCGGGCGCGGCGGCGGCCTGCGCCAGGCGCGCGGTCAACGTGGTGCGCTCGGACTTCAGGTCGGTGTTCTCCTGCTGCAGGCGGGCGACCGCGGCCTGCGCCTCCGCGAGCTGGCGCGCGCCGTCGGCCTGACCCTGCGCGCCGGCGCTCAGGCGCTGGTTGGCCTCGGTCAGCGACTGGTTCTGCTGCCGCAGCTGCGCGAGGTCCGCGCCGCTGCTCCGGAGCTGGGTCTGCAGGTCGGCGACCTGGCCCGCAAGCTGGTTGCGATCCTGGGTCAGCCGGGAGTTGGCGACGTTGGCGGCGAGCAGGTCCTTGCGGGCCTGGTCCGCCTGGCCGGTGGCGGCGGCGAGCCGCTGCGCGGCGTCACCCTGTTGCGCCAGTTGCGCGCCGAGGGCTTCCTTCTCCGCGGTCAGCTTGGTCACCTGCGCGCCGAGGTCCGCGGCGGAGCCCTTGGTGGTCGCGAGCTCGGTGCGCGCGGCCGCGAGGTCGCGGTTGAGCCCGGCCACCTGCTGCTGCAAGGCCCCCGCGTCGGCGCTGTTGGAAGTCAGACCCGCCATCTGCTGCCGGAGCTGATCGCGTTCCCCGGTGAGTGCCGCGATCTGCTTTGCCTGGTCGGCGGCCTGGGCCGCCAGCGCCTGCCGCTGCTCATCCGTCTGGGCCAACGAGGCCTTGTCGGCCGTCAGGCTTTTCACCTGGGCCGCGAGGCCGTCGCGCTCGGAGGTGAGCGCTGCGATCTGCTTCGCCTGATCGGCGGCCTGGTCCTCCAGCGTCTGCCGCTGCTCGCCGGCCTGGACCAGCGCCGCCTTGTCCGCCGTCAGGCTCTTGACCTGCGCGGCGAGCCCGTCGCGTTCGTCTTTGGCGTTCTGCAGCGCGGTTTGCAGCACGATCATATCCTTGCCGCGCTGCCCGAGCGCGCCCTCGGCCTGCTTGGCGCGCAGCTCCATGGCCGCCAGGGCGGCCTGCAGCCGCACCGTCTCGGCGGCCGCCAACGTCACCTTGCCGACGGCCTCGACCGCGGCCTTGGCGGCGTCGGCCTTTGAGGTCTCGGCGCCGGTCAGCTGGGCGCGCAGGTCGTCGCGCTCCTTCTCGAGGGCGACGATCTGGCGGCCCTCCTTGGCCAGCTCGGCCTCGAGATTCTTCTGCTGTTGCTGCGCGGCCTCCTGGGCGGCGGTGGACTTCGCGCCGGCCGGCTGGGCCGCGGACCGCAGCTGGTCGTCCAGCTTCTGGTTCGCCGCCACGAGCTCGTCGTTGCGGGCCCGGAGCGAGGCCAGATCGGTTTCATTCTGCGCCACCCGCGCCTGCAGCGCGGCGACCTGACGCGCGGCTGGTCCGGCTTGCTGGGCGAGCGCGGCGTTTTGGTCGGTCAACTTTTGCACCTGCGTCGTAAGACCGGCGGCATTGTCCTTCGATGTCGCCAGGTCCCGGCGTGCCGTTTCCAGTTGCGCCGTCAAATCTGTTGCCTGGCTCTGCAGGCGCGCCGCGTCGTTCTTGGCGGATTCCGCCGTGGCGGCGATCTGCTGGCGAAGCTGGTCGCGTTCACCGGTGAGCCCCGCCTTTTCGTCGGTCAAGGCCTTCACCTGCGCGGCCAGCGTGTCGCGCGCCCCCTGGGCGGCGGTCAGGTCCTGCTGCAGCGCGGCGACGCGCTGGTCTGCGTCGGTCAGCCGGCTGCTGAGCTCGGCCTGTTCCGTGTCGCGCCGCTGATTGTTGGCCCGCACCTGCGCCTGCAGCTTGTCCCACGACTGGGCCAGATCGGCGTTGTGCTGGCGCAGCGCCACCAGCGCCTCCTCGAGGCCGGCCGCCCGGGTTTCCGCGGCCTGCCGCGCCTGCTCGGCGCCGGCCAGGGCGGCGGCCTGCTGGCGGAGCTGGTCGCGCTCGGTGGTGAGCGCCGCAATCTGCTTCGCCTGGTCGGCGGTCTGGGCCGCCAGCGTCTGGCGCTGCTCGTCGGCCTGGGCCAGCGCCGCCTGCCCGGCCGTCAGGGTCTTGACTTGCGCGGCGAGGGCGTCGCGCTCCGTGGTCAGGGAGGAGAGTTGCCTGGCCTCATCGGCGGCCTGCGCGGCCAGCGCTTCGCGCCCGCTCCCGGCCTGGGTGAGGGCGGCGTTCTGCGCGGTGAGTTTCTGCACCTGCCCGGTCAAATCCGCCGCGGAGTTTTTCGCCCCGGCCAATTCGCCCCGCGCGGCGTCGAGCTGCCGGGTGAGGTCGGCGACCTGGGTCTGCAGGCGCCCGGCGTCGGCCTGCGCCGTGCTGGTGGCGCCGGCGGCCTGCTGGCGGAGTTGGTCCCGCTCAGCGGTCAGGGCCGCGACCTGCCGGTCGAGCCCGGCGGCCCGGTCCTCGGCGGCGCGCTGCTGCGCCTCGGCCTTGGCCACGGCGGCGGCCGATTTTTCGTCAGTCTGTTTCGCGGCCGCCCGGGCCTGGTCGTCCAGCTTCTGGTTCGCCGCCACGAGCTCGGCGTTGCGCGCCCGCAGGGCGCCGAAATCGGTGTCGTTCTGGGCGAGCTTCGCCTGCAGGGTGGCGACGGTGCGCGCCGCGTCGCCGCCGGCCGCGAGCTGTTTCCGCAGCGCGGCCTCGTCGGCGGCGAGCTTCTCATTCTGGGCCGTGAGCACGGTGTTGGCGTTCCGGGCGGCGGTCAGCTGGCCGGTGACGGCGTCGACCTGATCCTGCAGCCGGGCGGCGGCCGTCCGGGCGGTTTCGGCCGCGGCGAGATCCTGGCGGGCGCGCGCCAGCTCGGCGGAGACGGCGGCCAGTTTCTGTGTCTGGTCCGCGAGCCTGCCCTCCGCGGCGCTGCCGGCGGCGGCATTTTGGCGCAGCGTGTCGTTCTCGGCCTCGAGCTTGGTCAGCTGGTCGTGGAGCGACTGCATGTCGGCGTTGGCGGTGGCCAGCCGCTCGGCCAGCCGGTCGCGTTCCTGCTGTCCCGCCGCGGCGCCCGCGGCGGCCTGCTGCAGCTTCCCGTTGTCCGCCTCCAGCGCGGTGAGGCGGTCGTGCAGGGACCGCATGTCGGCGTCGGCGGTGGCGAGGCGGCGCGTAAGGGTGTCGCGTTCCTGCTGCAGCGCGGCGAGATCCGGCGTCTTGGACCGGGCGGACTCGAGATCCTTCTGGGCGGCGGCGGCCTGCTGGCGGAGTTGGTCGCGCTCGGTGGTGAGCGCCGCAATCTGTTTCGCCTGATCGGCAGTCTGGGCCGCCAGCGTCTGGCGCTGCGCGTCCGCCTGGGCTAGCGCCGCCTGCCCGGCCGTCAGGGTCTTGACCTGCGCGGCGAGGGCGTCGCGCTCCGCGGTCAGGGAGGAGAGTTGTCTGGCCTCGTCGGCGGCCTGCGCGGCCAGCGCTTCGCGCCCGCTCCCGGCCTGGGTGAGGGCGGCGTTCTGCACGGTGAGTTTCTGCACCTGCCCGGTCAAATCCGCCGCGGAGTTCTTCGCCCCGGCCAATTCGCCCCGCGCCGCGTCGAGCTGCCGGGTGAGGTCGGCGACCTGGGTCTGCAGGCGGCCGGCGTCGGCCTGCGCCGTGCCCGCGGCGACGGCCTGCTGGCGGAGTTGGTCCCGCTCAGCGGTGAGGGCCGCGACCTGCCGGTCGAGACCGGCGGCCCGGTCCTCGGCGGCGCGCTGTTGCGCCTCGGCCTTGGCCACGGCAGCGGCCGATTTTTCGTCAGTCTGTTTCGCGGCCGCCCGGGCTTGGTCGTCCAGCTTCTGATTCGCCGCCACGAGCTCGGCGTTGCGCGCCCGCAGGGCCTCCAAGTCGGAATCGTTCTGGTTGAGCTTCGCCTGCAGGGTGGCGACGCTGCGCGCGGCCTCGCCGGCGGCGGCGAGCTGTTTCGTCAGCGCCGCCTGGTCCGCCGCGAGCTTCTCATTGCGCCCCGTGAGATCGGCGTTGGCGCCCTGGGCGGCGGCCAGCGACTGGCGCAGCTGCTCGCGCTCGGTCTGGAGCAGGATCAACTCCTTGGTGTGCTGGCCGGCGGAGGCCTCGGCCTGCTTGGCGCGCTGTTCCGCGGCCGCGGTGGCGGCGCGGGCGTCGCCGAGATCCTTCGCGGCCGCCGCGAGGGCGTCGCCGAGCCGCACCTTGTCGCCCTGCAGGGCGGCCACCTGTTCCTCAAGCCCGGCCGCCGGCGGGGCGGTCGCGGCGGAGCTGGTCGGGGCCGGCGCTTCGGCCAAGCCGGGCGCCGGGACGGGAACCGGCGGCGGGCTGACGGGCATCGCGGTCAGTGCCGCCGGCGTGACTGTCGGGGCCGGCGGGAGCGCCGCCACGGCGGCCGCCGGACGGAGGGTGACGACGCTGGGAATGGAGGCGCGTCGCTCCGCCAGCCGGGCCTTTGCCCGGGCCAGCTGCTCCGCGGTCAGCGTATCCGACAAGTTGCGCAGCGCCCGTCCGGTGGCGCCGTTTTCGGCCGCGAGGCTCAGCCAGACGTAGGCCTCGATCGGATCGCGGGCCACGCCCTGGCCGTCGACGTACATCAGGCCGAGGTTGTACTGGGCGATGGCGTTGCCGTTCTCGGCCTTCGCCTGCAACGCGGCGACCGCGGCGTCCGCCGCCCACAGGGCGCCGCCAAGCGCCAAGCCAACCAACAACAGCACGCCCCGCAGGGCACGGACTAGCATGCGCGGATTCATGAGGGGAACTGGGGACCGCCGGTGATCCTGCGCCTCCGGCGAACCGTGGCAACAAAGGAAGCGCCGGCGCGGCCCCCGCGGTCACGGCGCCCAGTCCCGCGTCCGATCGACCGCGCGCCGCCACTGGCCCTGGACGCCCCGCATCGCCGCCGCCGCCGCCCGGGGCCGGAAGGTGCGCTCGGCCCGCCAGAGCGCCGCGATCTCGTCGCGGTCCCGCCAGAATCCGACCGCCAGCCCGGCGAGGTAGGCGGCGCCGAGCGCCGTCGTCTCGGTCGTGCGGGGCCGCACGACCGGTACGCGGAGCAGGTCGCACTGAAACTGCATCAGGCCCGCGTTCACCGTCGCCCCGCCATCCACCCGCAGCTCGCGCAGCCGCAGCCGGGCGTCGGCCTCCATCGCCCCGAGCAGGTCGGCGCTCTGGAAGGCGATGCTTTCCAGCGCCGCGCGGGCGACGTGGGCCGCGGTGGTGCCGCGGGTCAGGCCCACGATCGCGCCGCGCGCGGCCGCGTCCCAGTGCGGTGCCCCCAGGCCCGCGAAGGCGGGCACGAGGTAGACGCCGCCATTGTCGGGCACCCGCGCCGCCAGCGCCTCCACGCCGGCCGAGGTGGCGATCAGGCCCAGGCCGTCGCGCAGCCACTGCACCACCGCGCCGCCGATGAAGACGCTGCCCTCGAGGGCGTACTCGGTGCGGCCGTCGAGGCGCCATGCGACCGTCGTGAGCAGGTGGTGGCGCGACGCCACCGGCCGGGCACCGGTGTGCAGGAGCAGGAAACACCCGGTGCCGTACGTGTTCTTGGCCATGCCCGGCCGGAAACAGGCCTGGCCGAACAGGGCGGCCTGCTGGTCCCCGGCCACGCCCGCGATCGGCACGCCGCGCAGCGCCCGCAGGGTCGACACCTCGCCGTAGTCCCCGCTGCTGGCGCGCACCTCTGGCAGGACTGCGCGCGGGATCCGCAGGAGGCGCAGGAGTTCGCCGTCCCAGTCGCCCGTCCGGAGGTTGAAGAGCAGCGTGCGCGAGGCGTTGGAGGCGTCGGTGGCGTGCACCCGGCCGCCGGTGAGCTGCCAGACCAGCCAGGTGTCGACGGTGCCAAACGCGAGCTCGCCGCGCTCCGCGCGCCGGCGGGCGCCGGGCACGTGGTCGAGCAGCCACGCGAGCTTCGTGCCCGAGAAATACGGATCGAGGACGAGCCCGGTGCGGCGCCGCACCCACGGCTCGAGGCCGCGCGCCCGGAGCCGCGCGCACCGGTCGGCGGTGCGCCGGTCCTGCCAGACGATCGCCCGCGCGAGCGGCCGGCCGGTCCGGCGCTCCCACAGCAGCGTGGTCTCACGCTGGTTGGTGACGCCCACGGCGGCGATCGCGGCGCCGGTCAGGTTGGCTTCCGCCAACGCGGCCAGCGCCACGCGCCGTGTGCTCCCCCACAGGTCCGCGGGGTCGTGCTCGACCCAGCCCGGCCGCGGGTAGTGCTGCGGAACCTCCTGCTGCACAACCGCCCGCGCCCGGCCCCGCCGGTCGAAGACGATGGCGCGCGACGAGGTCGTGCCCTGATCGAGGGCGAGCACGTAACCGGCCATGGCGGGAGTTTGCGTCCGCCGGCCACCGCCGCAAGCCCGGGCGGCGCCGGGCGGGATCTGACGCTCCGCACGCCCTGGGGTGCTTCCCGGCTCGCCTGCGGGGTCCGCGCCGGTATACGAATGCACCATCCATGCTTCCCCCGCCCCCTCTCCGGAGGCCGGTTGAATTCAGGCGCGCCCCGCGCGCCGCCGGCCCCGCCCTGCTCGCCGCCCTGCTGCTGGCCGCCGGATGCGGCCGCTCCCGCACCGCCGTCGGCCAGGGACCGCCGCCCGTGCCGGTGCAGATCGGCCGCGCGGTGCGCCAGACGCTGCCCATCACCCAGGCCGCCATCGGCACGGTGCAGACGCTGCGCACGGTGACGGTGAAATCGCAGGTCGACGGCGTGATCGAATCGATCCACTTCCGCGAGGGCGGGGACGTCCAGGCGGGCGACCTGCTCGTGGCGCTCGACCGCCGGCCGTTCGAGAACGCCCTGCGCATGGCGCGGGCGGACCTGGCCAACGCCCGCGCCCAGGCCGACAACGCCCGGGTGGAGGCCGAACGCTACCAGCGCCTGGACCAGCAGCAGGCGATCTCCAAGGAGCAGCTCGCCCAGCTGCTCACCGACGTGGAGACCACCAAGGCGCAGGTGCAGGCCCGGGAGGCCGCGGTCGCGAATGCCGAGCTCCAGCTCGGCTACACGGAAATCCGCGCCCCCATCGCCGGCCGCACCGGCCAGCTGTGCCTCCATGAGGGCGCGCTGGTCCGGGCCAACGACGCCGCCGTCTCGCTGGTCACGATCAACCAGGTGGCGCCGATCGCCGTGGCGTACGCCGTGCCCGAGGGCTCGCTGGCGGGCCTGCGCGCCGCGCTCGCCGCCGGGCCGGTCGCCGTGACGGCGACCCCGCACGACGGCGCGGGCCGGGCCGTCGCGGGCCGGCTCGACTTCATCGACAACGCCGTGGATCCCGCCACGGGCACGATCCTGCTCAAGGCCGAGTTCGCCAACGCCGACCGCGCGCTCTGGCCTGGACAGTTCGTCGACATCGTGACGCGGCTCGGCGAGGAGACCGGCGCCGTGGTGGTGCCGGCGGCCGCGGTGCAGACCGGCCAGCAGGGCAGCCAGATCTTCGTCGTGAAACCGGACCACACCGTCGAGCTGCGGCCGGTCCAGACCGGACCCTCGGCTGACGGTCTCACCGCGATCCGTTCCGGGGTGCAGGCCGGCGAGGTGGTGGTGACGGACGGCCAGCTGCGCCTCGCGCCCGGCGCCCGGGTGGAACCCCACACGCTCGCCGTGCCGGACGATGGCGTGGCCGCCGGAGCCGACGCGCCCCAGACCCGTTCCTGACCGCGCCCCCTCGTGAACCTGCCCGAGCTTTGCATCCGCCGGCCGGTCATGACGACGCTGCTCAGCGCGGCGTTGTGCGTATTCGGCGCCATGGCCTACCGACTGCTGCCGGTGAGCGACCTGCCCAACGTCGACTTCCCCACCATCGTGGTGAACGCCAGCCTGCCCGGCGCGACGCCGGAGACGATGGCCTCCGCCGTCGCCACGCCGCTGGAACAGCAGTTCTCCACCATCGCCGGCATCGATTCGATGACCTCGACGAGCACGCTCGGCAGCACGCAGATCACCCTGCAGTTCGTGCTCGAGCGCAACATCGACGCCGCGGCGCAGGACGTGCAGTCGGCGATCGCCGCCGTGCAGCGCCGCCTGCCGAACGAGATGCCGGCGCCCCCCTCCTTCCGGAAGACGAATCCCGCCGACCAGCCGGTGCTCTTCCTCTCGCTGAGCTCGCCCACCCTGCCGCTCTCGGCGGTGGACGAATACGCCGAGACCAACCTCGCCCAGCGCATCTCGATGGTCGACGGCGTGTCGCAGGTGCAGGTCTACGGGGCGCAGAAGTACGCGCTGCGCGCCTGGCTCGATCCCCACCTGCTCGCCAGCCGCGGCATCGCGCTCAGTGAAGTGCAGGCCGCGCTCGACGCGCACAACGTCAACCTGCCCACCGGCCAGCTCGACGGGCCGCATCAGGCGGTGACCGTCGTCGCCACCGGGCAGCTGGGCAGCGTCAACGAATTCAGCAAGATCGTTGTCGCCTACCGCACCGGCGCGCCGGTGCGCCTCGGCGAGCTCGCGCAGGTGATCGACAGCGTGCAGGACCGCCGGGTCGCGAGCTGGTACTACCAGGGCGGCCGCGGCGCGCGCGCCGTCGTCCTGGCGATCCAGAAGCAGCCCGGTACCAACACCGTCGAGGTGGTGGACCGGGTGCGCGCCCTGCTGCCGGCGCTGCAGCAACAGCTGCCCGAGTCCATCTCGCTGGACATCCTGCGCGACCAGTCGATCGCGGTGCGCGAATCGGTCGCCGACGTGCGGTTCACCCTGCTGCTGGCGGTCGCGCTCGTGATCCTGGTCATCTTCCTCTTCCTGCGCACCGTCCCGGCCACCGTCATTCCGGGCATCGCCATCCCGATGGCGCTGCTCGGCACCTTCGTGGTGATGTATTTCTGCGGCTACACGCTGGACAACCTCTCGCTGCTCGCGCTCACGCTCTCGGTGGGGTTCGTGGTCGACGACGCCATCGTCATGCTCGAGAACATCGTGCGCCACATGGAGGCGGGCCAGCCGGTGCGCGACGCCGCCTTCCGCGGCTCGCGCGAGGTCGGCTTCACGATCCTCTCGATGACGCTGTCGCTCGTCGCCGTCTTCCTGCCCGTGCTGTTCATGGGCGGCATCCTCGGCCGGCTGCTGCACGAATTCGCCGTGACGATCACGGCGGCGATCCTGGTGTCGGGCCTGGTGTCGCTGACGCTCACGCCGATGCTGTGCAGCCGCTTCCTGCGGCCGAACGGCGCGGGCGGGGAACACCGCCCGCACGGGCGCTTCTACGCGGCGTCGGAACGGGTCTTTGACGCCATGCGGGGGGCCTACGAGCGCTCGCTGCAGTTCTGCCTGCGCCACCGCCTCGCCACCGTCGGCGTCGCCGTCCTCATGGCGGTGCTGACGGTGGTCGTGGCCCGCGCGCTGCCGCAGGGATTCATCCCCACCGACGACACCGGGCTGGTCAGCGTCTACACCGAGGCGTCCCAGGACATCTCCTTCGACGAGATGGCGCGGCACCAGCAGGCGGCGGCGGCGGTGCTGGCGAGGCATCCCGCGGTCGACGCCTTCATGTCGGCGATCGGGGCCGGCGGCGGTTCGTCGACGCTGAACTACGGCCGCATGATCGTGCGCCTGAAGCCGCGCGGGCAGCGCGCGCCGGCGCCGGTGGTGGTGCAGCAGCTGCGCCAGCAGCTCGCGGCCATCCCCGGGCTGGTGGCGTACCCGCAGCAGCCGCCGACCATCCGCATCGGCGGCCAGGTGAGCAAGGCGCTGTACCAGTTCTCGCTCTACGGCTCGGACCTCCGGGAGCTCTACCGGGTGGCGCGCGACGTCGAGGCGAAGTTCCGCGCGCTGCCGCAGCTGGTCGACGTCAACACCGACCTGCAGATCACGAGCCCGCAGGTGCGGGTGGACATCCAGCGCGACCGGGCGGCCGCGCTCGGCATCACGCCCGAGCAGATCGAGGACGCGCTCTACAGCGCGTTCGGCACCCGGCAGGTCTCAACCATCTACACGCCGACCAACCAGTACTACGTCATCATGGAGCTGGCGCCACCGTTCCAGCGCGACGCCTCGGCGCTGCCGTTCGTCTACCTCCCGGCGCGCAACGGCCGGCTCGTGCCGCTCGACGCCATCGCGACGCTGCGGCCCGACGTCGGCCCGCTGTCCGTCAACCACCTCGGCCAGGTGCCGGCGGTCACGGTGTCCTTCAACCTGCGCCCCGGCGTGGCGCTGAGCGAGGCGACGGGCGCGATCGAGGCCATCGCGCGCCGCGACCTGCCGCCCACGATCAGCCACAGCTTCGTGGGCGCCGCCCAGGCGTTCGCGTCGTCGACGCGCGGGCTCGGGCTGCTGCTGGTGATGGCGGTGCTCGTCATCTACATCGTGCTCGGCATCCTCTACGAGAATTTCGTCCATCCGCTGACGATCCTCTCCGGCCTGCCGGCCGCGAGCTTCGGGGCGCTCTTCACCCTCTGGGCCTTCCGCCAGGAGCTCAACATCATGGGCTACGTGGGCATCATCCTCCTCGTCGGCATCGTGAAGAAGAACGCGATCATGATGATCGACTTCGCGCTCGCGGCGCGGGCGCAGGGCGAGACGTCGGCCGAGAAGGCGATCGTCGGCGCCTGCCTCGTGCGCTTCCGGCCGATCATGATGACCTCCTTCGCGGCGCTCGCCAGCGCCACCCCGATCGCCCTCGGCCTCGGGGCCGGGGCCGAGTCGCGCCGGCCGCTCGGGCTGGCCGTGGTCGGCGGCCTGGTGGTCTCGCAGCTGCTGACGCTCTTCATCACGCCGGTGATCTACCTCTACTTCGAGCGCTTCGCCGGGTGGTTGCAGCGACGCCGGGCCGAGCCGGCGGCGGTCGGCGGCGGGGCCGCGGCGGTGGCGGAATAGCGCGAACCCGGACTTGCCTCCCCGGCGGGCCGGGGGCCTGATCACGGGATGAAACCTTGCCGGCGGCGCCGTGTCTCCCCCGCCAGCCGACCTTCAGACATGAACACCTGCCCGCCGCCCGGGCGGTCGCGGCCGCCGCGCACCCGTCCCTGACCCCGCCGGCCGCCACCCTTCCGAGCAGGCTGGCCAAACCGCCCCTTCCGTGTCCCAATTCCCGCGCCCCATGAAACCCCGCTGGACCCGACTCCTCCTTGCCGCGCTGGGCGCCGCGCTGTTCGCCGGCTGCCAGAGCGCGCCGGGATCCTACGCGCCGGGCGACTCCACCAAGTACACGATCGAGAGCACGGACAAGTTCGTGCTGCTCGACCCGTCCGGCGCGCCCTACGTCAGCTGCACCGGCCTGCAGGAGCGCGTCCTGCCCGACGGCCGGCTGGAGGTCGTGGCCAACGTGAAGAACCGGGAAACCCACCGGCTCGAACTGCAGCTCACCTGCGTGTTCAAGGACGAGCAGGGGGCGCCCACCGGCGACGAGGCGCCGTCCCGCCGCCTGGTCCTGGCCGAGAATTCGACCGAGGCCGTCAAGTTCACCTCGCTGAACAACCGCGCCCGGACCTACACCATCGGCGTCCGCCAGACGCGGTGACCGCGCGCCAGTCATCCTGAGCGCAGCGAAGGATCCAGTGGGCGTCTGTCAGCCGCTCCGGCTCAGTCCGGCTGGATCCTTCACTTCGTTCAGGATGACAACCCTGATCCGAGATCCCGGCATTACGGCTTCGCCGGCGGGGCCGGGGGCGGCGGCGCGGCCTGGGTTTGCGTTGCCGGGGCGGTGACCGGCTGGAACGTCACGTCCTTGGTCGCCGCGTCCATCGCCTGCACTTCCCGCGCGACCGCGTCGCGGTCGGCGGGCGTGTTCTTGACCACCGGCCGGCCGCTGGAGAAATCAATCGCCGCGCCGTCGTGCTCGAGGAGATTGACGGGCTCCGCCGTCTTCGCCGGCGGGGCCGGGGCGGGACGGGCCGCCGCCGCGGCGGCGGGCACGGCGGCGGTTTGACGTCGGAACGTTCTCCAGCCAAACCACACGGCGACCCCCAGCACCAACAGCCACGGCCAGAGCCTGCGCCAAGTCATCGCCGGCCAGCTTAGCCGCCCCGCCCGTTCTCACAAGCCGTCAAGAATCCTCCGCCGTACCCGCGGCGGCCGTCCGGCCGTCGCCCCCGCCATGTCCGCCCTCAAATCCGCCCTGGCCGAACTGCGCCCGACGTTGACGCTGGCGCTGCCCATCATCGCCGGGCAGGTGAGCCAGGTTTTGATGGGCGTGACCGACAGCGTGATGATCGGGCATGTGGGCCGCGTGCCGCTGGCCGGCTCGGCCTTCGCGGGCGGCGTGTTCGGGCTCTTCTTTATCGTCGGCGCCGGCACCCTCTCCGCCGTCCCGGTGCTGGTGGCGCGCGCGCACGGCGCCGGCCAGCCGGCGGAATGCGGCGCGTGGCTGCGGCACGGGCTCGCGCTGGCGCTGGCCATCGGCGCCGTCGAGGCCGGGCTGACTGCGCTGCTGGCGACGCAGCTGCGCCACCTCGGCCAGCCGCCCGAGGTCGTGGAGGTGGCCAGGCCCTTCTTCGTCATCATCGGCATCTCGCTGGTGCCGACCTGCGTCTTCCAGGTCCTGCGCCAGTTCAGCGAGAGCCTCGGGCGGCCCTGGCAGCCGATGGCGATCCTGTTCTGCTGCGTCGGGCTGAACGCCTTCCTCAACTGGGTGTTCATCTTCGGCCACCTCGGCGTGCCGCCGCTCGGCCTCACGGGCTCCGGCTGCGGCACCCTCACCGCGCGCCTGCTCGGCTGCGTGCTGCTCTGGACCTGGCTGCGGCGGCAGCCGGACCTGCGGCCGCTGCTGCCGCGGGCCGGCGCGCTGGCGGCGCTCACGCGCCGGCATCTGCGCGAGCTGCTGCATCTCGGCGGCCCGGTGGCGGGGCAGCTGCTGTTCGAGGTCGGGGCGTTCTCCACCGCCGCGATGATGATGGGCTGGCTCGGCACCGTGCCGCTCGCCGCGCACCAGATCGCGCTCAGCTGCGCCGCGCTCACCTTCATGTTCCCGCTCGGCCTGGCCATGGCGACGAGCATCCGCATGAGCCAGGCCGTGGGCTCGGGCCGGCGCGACGCCCTGCGGCCGATCGGTTTCGGATCCCTCGGCCTAGCCGTGGCGATCATGGGGATGTTCGCACTCGTCTTCGCCTTCGGCGGCGGCGTCATCGCCCGCGGGTTCACCCTCGATCCCGCGGTGGTCGCACTGGCGGCGCGCCTGCTGCTGGTGGCGGCGATCTTCCAGATCTTCGACGGCGGGCAGGTGGTCGGCGCGGGCGCGCTGCGCGGCCTGTCCGACGTGCGTGTCCCCATGCTGATCACCTTCGTCGCCTACTGGTTGGTCGCGCTCCCAGCGGCCTACCTCTTCGGCTTCCGGACCGGCTTCGGCGCCGTCGGCGTCTGGATCGGGCTGGCCGCCGGCCTCGCCTGCGCCGCCGGGCTGCTCGCCGCGCGGTTGACGCGGGCGACCGCGCCGCGCCCCGCCGCCGCGCCGGCCTGAACCGGCCACGCCACGCCGCCGCGCGCTCGCGGACCCGGCCTTGACGACCGCCGCCGGCAGTCCCCGGGCCGTTGTCAACTATTAGTTGACACGGGGCCGGGGTGCCACGCGGAGAAAGCCAAGCGGCGGGGACCCGCGCGGTTCAGTACGGCCCGCGGATGTGGGCGTGGACCTCGCGCTGGTAGAAGTCGGCCAGTTGCTGGTGGAGCTCGCGCGGCAGGGGCGGCAACGACGACACCCGGGCGTTGGCGCGGGCCTGGTCGGCGTTCTTCGCGCCGGGAATGATCACGCTTATGGCGTCGTAATCGAGGCACCAGCGCAGCGCCATCTCGGCCATGGTCAGGCCGGCGGGCACGAGCGGCCTGAGCGTGTCGGCCAGCGCGACGCCCCGGGCGAACGGCAGGCCGGCGAAGGTCTCGCCGACGTTGAAGGCCTGGCCGTCGCGGTTGTAGTTGCGGTGGTCGCTGGCGGGGAAGCGCGTCGCCGCGGTGAACTTGCCCGCGAGCAGCCCGCTGGCCAGCGGCAGGCGGACGATGAAGGCCGTGCCGCGCACCCGCGCCGCGTTGAAGAGCGCCGCGATCGGCTTCTGGCGGAAAAGATTAAAGATGATCTGGAGCGAGGCGCAGCCCTCCTGGCCGACGCACCACAGCGCCTCGTCCATCGACTCGACGCTGGCGCCGAACGCCCGGATCTTGCCCTCGGCCTGCAGCTCGCGCAGCCAGCCGAAAAGCTCGCCGCGCCTGAGCACGTCCGGCGGCACGCAGTGCAGCTGGGTGAGGTCGAGCGCGGCCACGCCCAGCCGTCGCAGCGAGGCCTCGGTGTGCCGGCGCACGGCGTCGCGGGTGAAGTTCTGCGGCCAGCCGGGATCGCCGAAGCGCCCGAGCTTGGTGGCGACGAAGACCTTCGCCCGCGACTCCTTGAGGAAGCGCCCGATCAGCTGCTCGCTGCGGCCGGCGCCGTAGACGTCGGCGGTGTCGAAGAAATTCGTGCCCGCCTCGTGGGCGGCGCGGAGGGTGGCGAGGGCGGTGGCGTCGGACACCTCGCCCCAGTCGCCGCCGAGCTGCCAGGTGCCCAGCCCGACCTCCCCGGCCGCAAACCCGGTGCTGCCAAAGATGCGCGTGTTCATCGCCCCCACGGGTGGCATGATTTCGCGCCGGCGGCAATGCGCCGGTGCGGAATCCGCCGCCGGCGCGCTCTCTCGATCCATCCGCCATCGTCGCCCAAGCCGTGCGGCTTGGGTTCCGCCGGGCCCGGGCCCGATGCTTACGCGTCGGGCTACGAGGACCGAATGCCGCCGCCAACGGAGTTGTTACGATTCTCCCCGTGCCAGCCGGCCGGCGGGGAACAAGCTTCACGGGTTGCGCCTCCCATGTTCGCCACTACGCTCCCCGCCATGAAGTTCCCGGTCCTCCTCCGCCCCGTCCTGCTCGGCCTGCTGGCCGCGGGCGGGCTGCGCGCCGCCGCCGTGCGCAAGGGCGCGGTGGAGGCCGAGCTGGTGCCCGCCGTGGCCGGCGTGCAGCCGGGCCGGCCCTTCGAGGTGGCGCTGCGCCTCGCGCACGACTTCGAGTGGCACAGCTACTGGATCTATTCGGGCACGGGCTATCCCACGACGATCAAGTGGACGCTGCCGGACGGCTGGAAGGCCGGCGACATCCAGTGGCCGGTCCCGCACGTGCTGATCGATTCCCACGGCACCATCACCGGCAACGGCTACAGTGGCGAGGTGTTCCTGCCCGTGACGCTCACGCCGCCGGCCGACCTGGCGCCCGGCACCCGGGTCACGCTCAAGGCCCACGTCGAGTGGCTCATGTGCAAGGACGTGTGCATGCCCGGCGAGGCGGATCTCGACCTGACGCTGCCGGTGGTCGGCGGCCCCCCGGGGCCCGACCCGCAATGGGGCGCGAAACTCGCCGCCGCGCAGGGCCAGCTTCCCCAGCCCGCCGCCGGCTGGCGGTTCGCCGCCGCCCGGGGCGCGAAGACGGTCACGCTCACTGCGACGCCGCCGGCCGGCAGCGGCTTCACCGCGGCCGACCTCCATTTCTTCGCCGACGACGGCCTGGTCGCCTACGACCAGCCGCAGGCGATCGCCGCCCATCCCGACGGCTCGTTCGTGCTGAACCTGACGATCGATTCGGCGGGGCCGCAGGATCCGCCGCGCCTTTTTGGCGTGCTCGCGCTGACCAAGACCGGCGGATCGGGGATCCGGGTTGACGTCGCATTCGAAGCGGCGCCGACGGGACAAGGTTCCAAGTTGCAGGTTACAGGTTCCAAGACGACGAGCGGATTCCCCGGCACACTGGTGCTGGCGTTCGTGGGCGGGCTGATCCTCAACCTCATGCCCTGCGTGTTCCCCGTGCTCGGCATCAAGATCCTCGGTTTCGTCAACCAGGCCGGCGCCGACCGGCGGAAGGTGACGCTCCACGGCCTGGTCTTCGTGCTCGGCCTGCTGCTCTCGTTCTGGGCGCTGGCCGGAGCATTGCTGGCGCTGCGGGCG
>DATJUU010000120.1:0-9393 GCA_035502155.1 Opitutaceae bacterium | reverse complement strand
GCTCTGCTGGCCAGCAGAGCTGGGCGCGCCGAGGAGAACGGACGGCCCGGCGGTCCGTCCCTACCATCGCCGATCGGCAAAATGAGGTTTCCCTCCTCCGGGCCCATTGGTGTAATCGGCGGTCAATGTTTCAGAGATTGGCCATCGTCGGGGCCGGCGCGGTCGGCGGCTACTACGGCGCGCAGCTCGCGCGGACTGGCGTTGAGGTGAATTTCCTCCTCCGCCGAGATCTGGCGGCGGTGAAGGCGCACGGCCTGCGCGTCAGGCAGCCGCCGTCTGGCGACTTCCTGCTGCAGTCGGCGCGGGCGTTCGGCACCACCGCGGAGATCGGTCCGGTCGATCTCGTCGTGATCGGCATCAAGACCACCGCGAACGACCGGCTGCTGGCGCTGCTGCCGCCATTGTTGGCGGACCACACTGCGCTGCTGATGCTGCAGAACGGGCTCGGCGGCGATGAGTTCCTCGCGCGGCACTTTGGGGCGCAACGCGTGCTCGGCGGCCTTTGCTTCGTCTGCCTCAACCGCACCGCCCCCGGCGAGATCACCTGCACCCTGCCGGGCTACCTCGCGCTGGGCGAATACGGCCGCCCGCCGGCGGAACGCCTGGTGGAGCTCGCGGGCCGGTTCACGGCGGCGGGCGTCAGAACTGTCATCGCGCCGAATCTCGCGGAGGCCCGCTGGCAGAAGCTGGTCTGGAACGTGCCGTTCAACGGGCTCGCGATCACCGCCGGGGGCGTGACGACCGACGTCATCATGCGTGACGCCGAGCTGCGGGCAAAGGCGCACGCGTTGATGGACGAGATCGTCGACGCGGCCGCCCGCCTCGGCTACGTCGTGCCGCCGGGTTTCATCCGGATGCAGCTCGACCACACCGCCGCGATGGGACCGTACCGGCCGTCGAGCCTGATCGACTGGCAGGAAGGCCGCGCCGTGGAGGTCGAGGCGATCTGGGGCGAGCCCCTGCGCCGCGCCCGGGCCGCCGGCGCCGCGATGCCGCACCTGGAGAAACTCTACGCCGGACTCCGTGGTCTCACAGGTGGCCGGTCAACGACGAGCTGACGGTTCGGTTTTTACTTCAGCTGGACGTCCCAGACCTTGGAGCGGCGGGCGGTGCCGTCGGGGCCGCTGACCTCGAGCACAACGACGATGTTGCCCGGCTCCTTGTATTGGTGGATCGGGTCTTGCTCGGTCGAGGTGGTGCCGTCGCCGAAATCCCATTTCCACGCGGTGATCTTCCCGACGGAGAGGTCCTTGAACGCCACGAGGCGCCGTTCCAGGTCGACGACCTTCCAGCTCCACTGGGCCGCGAGCTTCGGCTGGAACGGCGGCTCCAGCGGCATGAGCCGGAAGGCGCAGAGCTGCGAGGCGTTGCCGTACATCGTGTGGTGGCGCGAGAGATTCCAAAAGCCGTTGTTCCCGCGCTGGTTCACGTCGTCGTAGTCGATGATCGCGAAACTCAGGCCGATGATCTTGTTCTCGGTCAGCACGGATTCGACGGCGCGCTGCGGGCCCTCGGGCCCGGCATAGTCGAACGGCGTGATCCAGAATTCCAGCACCAGTTTGCCGGACTCGCCGGGTTTGAAGTGGTACGAGTAGGCGGCGTTGGCCCAGGGCAGCTCCTTGATCCAGGTCGCAGAGGTCCAGGCCATGCACCAGTCCTTGCCCGCGGCCGGGGTGAAGATGTGGTAGTTCTGCGCCTGCACGCCATGGATCGCCCAGTGCGCCGCGTTGACGCTGATCCGGTCGTCCGGCGCGGCGGCGGCGGCGCCGACCTGCTCGGGCGTCCAGAATTCCTTGTGGCCCTTGTCGATCAGCGGCCCACCGGAGGCGTCGCCATCGACCACGACCTCGAACGTGTCGTTGTGCAGGTCCGGCCGGGCGAAATCCCAGTAGTCGTCGTAGGCCTCGTAGAGGAAGTAGAGCCGGTTGAGCCCCTTCACCCAGCCGACCTTGATCTTCACGTCGAGATTCTTCGGGTCGGGCGCGGCGTGCTTGTGCGAGTCGTCCACGAACTGGTCCATGCCGATGACGTAGTCGTCCGGCACCATCGCCCAGTCGTCGGTGTTGCCGTCGACCCGCGGAATCTGGTCGGCGGGAAACTGGAAGACCTTGAAGGTCACCTCGGGCCGGTCGAGCGCGGCGGCCGGGCGGGCGAGGCCGAGCGCGAGGGCGCCCAGGAACAAGGCGGGGCGGGGTTTCATGGGGGGCGGAAACCACCATGCGCCGATCCCGGGCGGCGGCGAACCGGAAATCGGGCGCCCGGTCAATCGTCCCCGGCGGCCGTATTGGCCCAGGCCGGCGGCGGACCGTGGCGGAACTCGGCGTGCCGGATCTTGCCGCCGACGAAGGCCAGGAATCCGCCCAGCCCCAGCGCGACCACCGCGCCCACCGCCGTCATCGGCAGCGCCCAGCGGTGGAGCCGGGGGAATTTCCACAGGCCGGCCAGCGCCGCCGCGGCCAGGGCGGCCGCGAGGCTGTCGGCCCACAGGATGTAGTCCGCCAGATTCGCGTGCCAGTTGAGCCATGGCTGGGCGGCGGCGTCCGACATGGAGTACACGCGGTCGTAGGCCGCCTCGCCGAAATGCGCCACCGGCCACGCGGACGCGGCGGCCAGCAGGATCAGCAGCAGGGCCACCCCCTGCCCGCCCCGGCTGCGCGCCGCCAGCGCCACGATCAGCGACAGAAAACCCGCGGCCAGTCCGTAGACCGGCAGCGGGTTCAGGAGAATGTGGACGTATTCCGGCCGGGAGAGATTCCGCAGCAAATCCGTCCAGAGGGCCTGCATGGGCCCGGGGCCTACTTCACCAGCTCGATGTTCTCAAGCAGGTTGATGCCGTCGCGGGAGACGAACTTGCCCTTCACGGTGACGGTCTTGCCGCCGTAGGGGGCCAACATGTCGTTCGCCGGGGCGTGCTCGCCGAGGAGGAGATAGGTCGTGCCGTCGGCCGCCTTCAGGCCGACCGGCAGGCCGCTGGAAATGCACTTCTGCGCGCACGCGGCGTGCTTTTCGCCATGGGCGCCGTGATCGAGGTAGCACGCCATGTCGAGGACCTCGCCCGTGACCGTGATTTCGCTGCCGCTCTGCGCCATGCCCATGTGTTCACCGGACATCGGCATGTCCTTGCCGTTCATTCCCATGCCGCCTTGGTCGGCGGCGCGAACGGCCAGCGGCAGGAGGACGAAGCCTGCGGCGGCGGCCAGCAGGGCGAGGATCCGGGGGAGAGGGGGATGGTTTTTCATGGGATCATGCGTTGAGGTTGACGGGACAGACGACACCCGCCCGCCGCCGGAGCATGGCCCCGACGGACGGACGGTAACTTCCGTCAATTCGCCGGAGATTGCAAACGGGGCTCCGGGTCCCCGATCGGGTCTGTGAGACGCCGTCGTCGCCAGACGAGGAAAATCGCCGGATAGACAAGGAGTTCCATCAGCGTCGAGGTGCCGGGCGCCGTGCCGCCGCCTCGACGAACGCGCCGATCAGCGGATGCCGGTCGCCGCGCAGCGCCGAGCGCTCCGGCTGGAAGAGCGTGCCCATGAAGAACGGATGCCCCGTGAGCTCCGCGGCGCGTACGTCGCCCACGGCATCAAATCCGGTGAAACGCAGTCCCACCGCCTCGAGGCGCGCGCGCCACGCCGGATTGAGCCCGTAGCGGCAATGGTAGCCCTCGTGCGTCGGCCGCCCCTCGAAGATCGCATGCAGCCGGCTGCCGGGGATGAAGGTGATGTCGCCCGACTGCTCCACCAGGCCGCAGCTCAGCGGCGTGACCACGAGCTCGGCTGCGCCGGGATCGATTTCCGCGTGCCCGGCGCCCGGCGCGCCCGCCAGGTCGCGCGCGATCTCGAGCAGCGCGTGCTGGAAGCCGCCGCAGGTGCCGAGAAACGGCCGGCCCGTCTCCCGCGCGAAGCGGATGGCCTCGAGCGCGCCGGCCAGGCTGGCGTAGGGCGACGCGGGCACGACCCACACGGCGTCAAAGCCGGCGAGATCGGCGGCGGCCCGCTGGATCGCCGTGGTGTGCACCCAGGTCCACGTCAGCTCCGCCCCGAGCCCGTTGCCGGCCAACTCGAGGGCGCGCGGGATGGCGCGATGGGCGATCACCGACTCGGAGCGGTCGCCGACCAGGGCGAGGCGGATGGTGGCGGCCGCCGGTTTCATGTCCGCCCCGGGGCCCCGGCCGTCCCCAAGCCCGGCCGCGCGATCGCCGCCGGGTCCGGATGCCGCGCCTTTTGGGTCGTGATCAGGGCGACCGACACCACGATGGCCGCGGCGGCCGCGAGGGTGCGCGTCGTGATGGGCTCGCCCAGGATCAGCCAGCCGAGGATCACGGCGACGATCGGGTTGACGTAGGCGTAGGTGGCGACGCGCGCCGGAACGCTGTGTTTCATCAGGTACACGAAGGTCGAGAAGCCGACCAATGAACCCACCGCCGTGAGGTAAGCAAACGCCAGCCAGGAACGCCCGGAGACGGCGGCGATCGAGAGATGCGCGAGGTCGCCGTGCAGCAGCGCCGCGACCGTCAGCGCCGAGCCGCCGCCCAGCATCTGCAGCGCCGAGGCGGTGAACGGCTCGGCCGGCGTCCGCACGTGCCGGCCGTAGATCGACCCGATCGCCCAGAAGGCGCTCGCGGCGACCAGGACGAGGACGCCGGTGCGGTCGAACCCGCCGGCGGCGGCGCTTTCCCACGGCGCGGCCAGCCACGCCACCCCGGCGAAGCCGACCAGCAGGCCGGCGATGGTGGCGCGCGTGGGCCGGTGGCCGCCCGGCCACGCCCACTCGGTCAGCACCATCATCAAGGGCTGCAGGCCGACGACCAGCGCGGCGATGCCGGAGGGGATCACCTGCTCGGCCCAGGCAACCAGCCCGTTGCCGCCCAGCAGCAGGAAGGCGCCGACGATGGCGTTGTCGCGCCACTGGCGCGCGGTCGGCCGCAGCCCGCGGGTGGCGGCGATCCAGGCCGCGAGCGCGCCGCCCGCCAGCAGGAAGCGCCCCGCCGCCATCGCGAACGGCGGCAGCGTCTCCACCGCCACCCGGATGCCGAGATAGGTGCTGCCCCACACCAGGTAGATGGTGGCGAAGGCGGTGACCAGCGCGGTGCGGGTGGGCGGCTTCATGCGGGCTGGGCGAACCGGCCGTACTCCATGTAGCGCATGGTCGCCTCGGCGGCCGCCGGGCCGAGCAGGCGCCCGACGACGTGCAGCGAGCAGTCGATGCCGGCGCTGATCCCGGCGGCGGTGAGGAGGGCGCCGTTGTCGTGGAACCGGCGCGACGGGTCGACCGTCGCCGCCGGCGCAAGCTCGCGGAGCAGGTCGAGGACCTCGTGGTGGGTCGTCACCCGCAGGCCGTCGAGCAGGCCGGCGCGGGCGAGCACCAGCGCCCCGGTGCAGACCGACAGCGTGATCTCGGCGCGGCGCGCCCGGGTGCGGATCCACTCGAGCAGCGCCGGGCGCCGCAGCAGCGCGCGCGTGCCGGCGCCCCCGGGCACCACGAGCACGTCGGGCGCGGGCGCGGACTCCAGGGTGTGGTCGGGCACGACCTTCAGCCCGTTGACCGCGCGCACCGTGCCCGGCCCCTCGGCGAGGGTGAAGACGTCGAACACGGCATGGCCCTGCAGCTCGTCCGCCACGGCGAACACCTCGAACGGCCCGGCGAAGTCGAGGACCTCGACGTCATCGAAGATCAGGATGGCAACGCGGCGGCGCATGGCGGGGACGGTGGCGGGACCGGGGCGCGGGGCGAGGACGTTTTTCGGGCGGGGAAATCGGTCACAGCTGGCGCCGGGCGAGTTCGCCGAGCGTCCGCAGGGCGGCGTCGATCTCGGGCGTCCACGGCATGCCGCAGTTCATCCGCAGGCAGTTGCGGTAGCGGTCCTTGATCGAGAACAGCGGGCCGGGCGCGGTGTTGATCCGGTGCTTGAGGGCGTCGGCGTGCAGCCGGAGCGTGTCGACGCCGGGCGGGAACTCGACCCAGAGGATCATGCTGCCCTGGGGGCGGCTGAAGCGCGTGCCCTCGGGAAAATGGCGCAGGATCGCCTGGGCGAACAGGTGCATCTGGTTCTGGTAGGCGCGGCGGATCGAGCGCAGGTGGTGGTCGTAGCCGCCGTCGCGCAGGAAGTCCGCCAGCACCTTCTGCAGCACGGCGGGGGTGCCGATGGTGTTGATGAACTTCAGGTGGCGCACGCGCTCGAATTGCCGTCCCGGCGCCGCCCAGCCGATGCGCAGGCCGGGCGCCAGCGTCTTGCCGAACGAGGAGCAGAGCATGACCAGGCCCTCGGTGTCCCAGGCCTTGAGCGGCTTCGGCCGCCGGTCGCCGAACTGCAGGTCGCCGTAGATGTCGTCCTCGATCGCGGGCACGCCGTGGTCGGCGAGCAGCCGGTAAAGCTGCGCCTTTTTTTCGTCCGGCATGCAGGAGCCGAGGGGATTCTGGAAGCTGGGCGTGACGAGCACGGCCTTGATGTCGTTTTGCTCGAGCGCGGCGCGCAGGGCGTCGAGGCAGAGGCCCTCGCGCGGGTCGGCGGGGATCTCGAGCGCCTGGAGGTTGAGGCCCTGGATGATGTCGAGGAAGCCGAAGTACGCGGGCGTCTCGAGCGCGACGATGTCGCCGGGCCGGGTGACTGCGCGCAGGCAGAGGTTGAGCGCCTCGGTGCAGCCGATCGTGATGACCAGTTCGTCGTGGTGGAGCGGGGCGCCGGCGAGGAGGTAGCGCCGCGCGATCTCGCGGGCCAGCGGCTCGAAGGCCCAGTTCATCGCGTACCGGCCGAGCAGGGAGGGGTCGCTGCGCCCGACGGCGCCGAGCAGGCGGGCCAGCTTGCGGTTGGGGAAGAGCGAGTGGTGCGGGCACGCGGTCGCGAACGGCACGTAGTTGGGGTCGAGCGCGAGCTCCCGCATCCGCGCGGTGAGGTCGCCGAGGCTGACAAAGGCGGGGCGGGCCATCGGCCGCGCCATCCGCGGCTGGGGGACGCCGAGCAGGACGGGTGGCCGCACGTAGTAGCCGCTCTGCGGGCGCGCCTCGAGCAGGCCGCGGTTCTCCAGCAGGGTGTAGGCTTGCAGCACGGTCGAGATGCTCACGCCGTGCTGGAGCGCCATGCGCCGCACCGACGGCACCCGGTGCCCCGGCCGGAGGGTGTCGTGTTCGATCAGCTGCTGCAGCGCCTGGGCGAGCTCGACGTAGAGGGGGCGGCCGCCCGCGCCGGTCAGGCGGGGCACGGCGGGGGCGGTCGGCGTCGCGCGGCGCGGCGGGGGGCGGGACGCGGTCGGGGGGGCGGAAGGCGCAAGCAGGGCGGGGGTCATGGCGGAGGCGGCAGCATAGCAGCGCGCCCGGGCATCGGGCAGCGACAGCGGCGCAGGATTGCCACCAGTACAGTTTCTGCCAAGCGAAACTGTGACCATCACAATTGCCGGGGGCTGGTGCTGCCCGCCGGGCGCGCATCACGGTATCGTGGCGGCATGCACACGAACCTCAGTCTGAGCGAAACCCTCTGCCGGCCGCATCCCCGGCCCCGGGAGGGCCGGGCGGGTGCGCCCCCGGCGCGGCCCGGCTGGTGGCCGCGGTTGCGGGCGGCGTGGCGGGCGCACCGGGCGGCGATGGCGGCGGCCGTGCGGGCGGAGGCCCTGCCGGATCCGGACCTGCGGACGGGCGCGGCGCCGGAAGCCCCGCGGTGGGCGCCGTTCTCGCCGCGGTTTTGACCGGGGCGCGGCTGCCGTCAGGCGTGGCGGGCGAGCGCCGCGCCGGTCAGCCGGCAGATCCGCCAGTCGCTCATCTCGACGGCGCCCTGCCGGCGGTAGAAGCCCTTGGCGGACTCGTTCCAGTCGAGCACCGCCCACTCCATCCGCCCGCAGCCGCGCGCCGCGGCCAGTTGCGCGCAGTGCCGGAACAGGGCGGCGCCGACGCCGCGGCCGCGCCAGGCCGGCGCGACGTACAGGTCCTCGAGATAAAGGCCCGGGCGGGCGAGAAAGGTAGAGTAGTTGGAAAAAAAGAGCGCGAAGCCGGCGGGTTCGCCATCCCAGCCGGCCAGGACGCATTCCGCGACCGCCCGGCCGTCCGCCGGGAACAGCGTGGCGCGCAGCCGCTCCTCGGTGGCCTCGACCTCGGGCAGCAGCTTCTCGTAGGCGGCCAGCTCGCGGATGAACCGCAGGATCACCGGCACGTCGGCCGCGGTGGCGGGACGGAGCGCAATCATGGGGCGGCACGCTGGCAGAGGCCGCCGGGGCGGTCGAGCGCGCAGCGCAGCGCGGAAATTTCTACGCCCGGCGCGGCGCGTCTGGGGGATTTTTCGCCGCGATTTGGGACGAGGCGGTGATTGCCACTCCGGTGCCGGGGGCGTATCACAGGGGCCATGTCATCGCTCTGGCTGCGACGCGGCCTCGGGGCGGCCCAGGGCGTTGCCGGCCTGGCGCTCGCCGGGCTGCTGCTCGCCGGCCTCGCCGGCCGGGCGGGACGACGACCGTCCCCGTTCCCCGCGGCCGCGGGCGCGGCGTTGCTGGGGATGGCGGTGACGCGCCGCAAGCGCGGCGAGCGGCCGGCGGCCGGGACGGGGCCGCTCGTCGGGGCGCGCCAGCGCGCGCTGTTCGACGTCACCCCGGTGCAGGTGATCTTTCAGGATTTCAGCGCGGTGCAGAAGGCCTTCGACGGCCTGCGCGCCGGGAAGGTCGCCAATTTCATGGGGCACGTCGATGCCCATCCCCGGCTGCGCCTCGAGTTGCTGGGCCGCATCCGCCTGCTGGACGCCAACCGGCCGGCGATCGAGGCCGCGGGCTTTGCCGACCGGCCCGCGATGATCGCCGCCTCCCCGCACCGGTTCCTCGCGCCGTTTCCCGAGGTGTTCAACCACCAGCTGGTGATGCTCTGGCAGGGCCGGCGGCTGTTCGAGGAGGAGTTCCGCTACCTCGACGCGCAGGGGCGGGAGCGCGCCTGCCTGATCCGCTGCCAGCTGGCCGAGCACGAGGGCCGGCCGGACTTCTCGCGGGTGGTGCTGGTGCTGCTCGACATCACCGCGGCCCGGCAGACGGTCGAGGCGCAGATGGAAAGCCAGGAGGTGATGCGCCAGATCCTGGCGCGCGCCAACATCCTCCTGTGGTGGGGCCGGGTGCACCTCGAGGCCGGCCATTTCCGCTGGAAGATCAACGTCCCGTCGATGTCGTACGACAGCCCGCTGTTCCGGCTGGCCACGGCCCGCGAGCAGGGCGGGTTGTGGGACCTCGAGCACGCGCCGGACCTGGAGGAAACCTCGCGCCGCGCCGAGCACGCCCTGCGCAACGACCTGCCCGGCTACCAGCAGGAGTTCCGGGTCGTCTCGGCGCAGGGCGCCACCCACTGGCTGGCGGAGGATGTCGCCATCCACCGTCTCGGGGAGGATGACTGGAGCCTCCTCGGAGTCGTCACCGATGTCACCTCCCGCCA
>DATJUU010000119.1:0-2270 GCA_035502155.1 Opitutaceae bacterium | reverse complement strand
ATGTCGGACTGGTATTCGCTGGTCGCCTACGCGCTGGGCGCGTTCGTCGTGGGCACGGTGGTGCAGGAGTTCGTCCGCGGCACGCTGGCGCGGCACCACCTGCACGGCGAGTTCTATCCGCTGGCGCTGGTGCGGCTGGTGGGCCGGAACCGGCGGCGCTACGGCGGCTACGTGGTGCACCTGGGGATGGTGATGCTGTTCGCGGCGTTCGCCGGGCTGGCGTTCAAGCGGGAGACGGAAGTCACGCTGAAGCCGGGCCAGTCGGTGGACGTGAAGTCGCCGTACGGCTGGACCTACCACATCACGCACCAGGGCGTGTCGCAGTACGAGGAGCTCAACCGCTACGTCACGGCGGCCTCGGTGGACGTGCTCCGCAACGGCAAGTACATCGGCACGATGAAGAGCGAGAAGCGGCAGCACCTCGACTCGCTTGGCCGGCCCACGTTCGAGCCTTCCACGGCGGTGGCGATCCACAGCGACGCGCGCGAGGACCTGTACATCGTGTTCGCCGGCGCGGTGCAGGGCACGGAAGAGGCCGTGTACCGCATCACCATCAACCCCCTGGTGTGGTGGGTGTGGTACGGCGGCCTGGTGCTGGCGGCTGGCGGGCTGATCACGCTGTGGCCGGGAGCGCAGGGTCCGACGGCGGCGAGCCGGCGGAGAGCGGAGCCCGCGGGTTATGTGGCGCAAGTCGGCGCGTAGTCTCGTCCTGGTCCTCGCGCTCGGCGCGGCGGCGCGTCTCGCCGCGCAGGAGCCGGACGACTCCGCGGCGATCTCGAACGCGATTCGCACGACGCCGGGCGACTCGGTGGGCCGCCTGATGGCGCCGGAGGCGGCGGGACGTCCGGCGGACGTCGTCACCGCGCGCGACAACGAGGATCTGGTCAAGGCCATCGAGCACAAGATCCACTGCACCTGCGGGTGCAACCTCGACGTGTTCACCTGCCGGACCACCGACTTCACCTGCAGCACCTCGCCGGCCATGCACCGGATGGTGCTGGCGAGGCTCGACTCGGGGATGACGGAAGCGCAGGTGCTCGCCTCGTTCCAGCGGCAGTACGGCGAGATGATCTTCATGGCGCCGCCGAAGCACGGGTTCAACTGGGCGGCATACCTGATGCCCTACGCGGCCCTCGCCGTCGGCCTGGGCCTGGTGGGGGCGGTGGCCCGGCGCTGGTTCCGCGCCACGCCGAGGGCCGGCCCGGCCGCCGACGCGGGCGCCGCGTCCGGTGCGGCGTCGCCCGAGGAGCTGGAGCGGTTGAAGCGCGAACTCGAGAAGTTCGAGGCCTGACGTGTCCCTCGTGATCGGTCTGCTGGTCGCCGTGGCGGCGGTGCTGCTGGTGCTGGATCCCATCCTGCGCCCGCAGAGCGTGCGGCCCGCGGAGCCGGGCATCCTCGACGAGCCGGAGGACGACCCGAGGGAGCACCGCAAGGAGCTGGCGCTGGCGGCGCTCAAGGAAATCGAGTTCGACCGCGAGACGGGCAAGCTCTCCGACGCCGACTATCAGTCCATGCTGACCCGCTACACGAAGGAAGCGGTCGAGGCGCTGCGCGACGCCGAGCCGGCAGCCGCGGGCGGCGACGCGTTCGCCGCCCCGCCGGCGGGCGCCGCGGGCGACGATCCCATCGAGCGGCTCATCGCCGAGACGCGGGCGGCGAACCGGGGCCGCAAGTTCTGCGTCAACTGCGGCGCGGCCCTCGAGGGCAGCGGGCGCTTCTGCGTGGAGTGCGGGACGCAGGCGTAGGACGGCGTCCCCTCCAGATGACGCGGCGGCGCTCCCCGGCGGGGTGCCGGCCGATTCCCCTCCCGAGACGTTGCGGTTTCCCGCGCCGCCCGCATACTACCCGCCGTACCGGATCGCCACCGCGCCGTGCTTCAACCCGGCCGGCCCCTGCTGCGTAGCTCTAGGATTCCGTCGGGTGGCATCCCCAACCTCTTCAGCGAGAAGGCGTCCATGTCGAACCGCAGCCTCTCCGCCGTCGCGTTCGTGGCGCTCGCGGTGTTCGCCGCGCCCAGGCTCAGTGCCCAGCGGCCCGGGGGGCCGCCCAGTCCGGGCCAGGGGCCGGCCCAGGGTCCCGGCCAGGCGCCCGGCAACGGGGCGCGGGGCCCGCAGCACGAGGGCCCGAAGCCGTACCTCGAGGTCGTGACCGACAAGGCGGTCTCCGACACGGGCGTCTTCATCGTGCACCGCATCGGAGACCAGCTGCTGTTCGAGATTCCGCGCGCGCAGCTCGGCAAGCCGTTCCTGCTGGTGGCCGACCTCGCGGGC
>DATJUU010000118.1:0-58331 GCA_035502155.1 Opitutaceae bacterium | reverse complement strand
GCCCGCCGCGCGAACCATCCCTACCCCGTCACCCCATGCGCATCCTACGCGGACTCTCACTCGTACTTGGATTGTTGGCCCTCGGCGCCGTCGGCCGGGCCGAGCCGCTCGCGGTCGGCGCCAAGGCGCCCGCGGTCACCGCCACCACGGAATCTGGCGCCAAGCTCGATCTCGGCGCGGCGTATGCCAGGGGCTACACCCTGGTGTACTTCTTCCCGATGGCCGGGGCGCACGACGATATGGTCGAGGCAGCGAGCCTGGCGGCGGCGACCAAGGACCTCGCCGCCAAGGGCGTCACGGTGATCGGCGTGAGCGTCGACGATCCGGCCACACTCAAGGCGTTCAAGGAGAAGAACGAGCTTCCCTTCATGCTCATTGCCGACGTCGACCACGCGGTGACCAAGGCCTTTGGCGTGCCGCTGAGCGAGGAATGGGGCGGCGGCCCGCGCGCGATGCGGCAGTCGTTCCTGGTCGACAAGAACGGCCTGATCATCTGGCGCACGCTCAACGCCTCGCTCAAGGACCAGCCCGCCGAGGTGCTGAAGGCGCTGGAATGATCGCCGCGCCACCCGGACTCCGGTCCGGCGGACGCGGGCGCCTCAGGACGTCATCTGGTCGATCGCCGTCACCTTGCCGTCGCGGAAGGTGACCCGGATGTAGGTTTCGCGCACCGGCTGGTAGACGCTGGCGTCAATCGGCTCGTCGTAGATGATGTAGGCGTTGCGCCGCGGGTCGAACCGGACCCAGCGCCGGTAGCCGGCGCGATAGCTGCCCTCATAGCGGTCGTAATAAGTGTTGTATTTCCAGACCGATTCGCGGCCAGCCGGGTCGACGCGCTCTCGCGTCTCGTCCGGCTTGCCGATCGCCATGTAGACCATGTCAGGGGTGAAGCCGACGCCGACCTGGCCGCGACGGATCTCCGCCCGGGTCGCGGGCGGCAGCGTGTCGAACACGGCCTGTTTTTCCCGGATGCGGCTGTTGACCGTGCTGCAGCCGGCGAGGGCGGCGAGCCCGGCGGCCAACAGGATTGGAAGGCATCGCTGCATGGTGGATCGCTTGAGGGTTTGACCCCGAAAAAGGGCCGTCGGTTGCACCGCGGCCGGTTCAGAGGGCGATGTGTCTCAGCCGCAGGGCGTTGCTCACGACGCAGATCGAGCTCAGGCTCATCGCCACGCCGGCCAGCATGGGATTGAGCAGCCAGCCACAGAGGGGATAGAGGGCGCCGGCGGCGATGGGAATCCCGAGGCCGTTGTAGAGGAACGCCAGGAAGAGGTTCTGCTTGATGGTGCGCAGCACGGCGCGGCTCAGGTGCACCGCCTTGACGATCCCGCGGAGGTCGCCGCGGACGAGCACGAGGCCGGCGCTGTGCATGGCGATGTCGCTGCCGGTGCCCATCGCGATGGCCACGTCGGCCGCGGCCAGGGCCGGGGCGTCGTTGATCCCGTCGCCTGCGAACACCACGCGCTCGCCGCGGTCGCGGAGCTCGCGCACCAGCGCCTGCTTGCGCGCCGGGGTGACGCCCGCGTGCACGCCGTCGAGGCCGAGCGGCTGGGCCACGGCCTGCGCCGTCTCCTCGCGGTCGCCGGTGACCATGACCACGTTCAAGCCGAGCCGGTGCAGCTCGGCCACCGCCTGCGGGGTGGTCGCCTTGACCGGGTCGGCCAGCGCGAGGACGCCCGCCGGGCGCCCGTCGACCTCGACCCCGACCAGCGTCGCGGCGGGGTGGCCGCCGGTCGCGGATTCCGGCGCGCGGCCGACCCGGACAGTCCGGCCGGCGACGCGGGCGGTCACGCCCAGGCCCGGCGCGGCGGCGAAGTCCTCCGCGGCGGCCAGCGTCAGGCTCCGCTCGCGCGCGGCGGCCACGATGGCGCGCGCCAGCGGGTGCTCGCTGTGGCTCTCGGCGGCGGCGGCCAGCCCCAGCAATTCGGCTCCGCCAAAACCCGCCGCCGGCTCAATCGCCACCAGGCGCGGCCGGCCCTCGGTGAGCGTGCCGGTCTTGTCGACGAGCACGGTGGTGGCGTGGGCGAGGCGCTCGAGCACTTCCGCGTTCTTCACGAGCACACCGGCCTGCGCGCCGCGGCCGATGCCGGTGACGAGCGAAACCGGCGTGGCGAGGCCCAGGGCGCACGGACAGGCGATGATGAGCACGGCGACGGCGTTGAGCAGCGCGAAGATGAGCTTCGGCTCCGGCCCCAGCCACCACCACAGCGCGAAGGTCAGGAAGGCAATGCCCGCCACCGCCGGCACGAACCACGCCGCCACCCGGTCCGCCAGCCGCTGGATCGGCGCCTCGCTCTCCTGCGCCGCCTCGACCAGTTGGATGATCTGGGCCAGAAGCGTGTCGCGGCCCACTTTCTCGGCGCGCAGGACAAAGCTGCCGGTGGTGTTGAGCGTGCCGCCCGCGACGTCGTCGCCCTCCGCTTTCGCCACCGGGACGGGCTCGCCGGTCAGCATGGACTCGTCGACGTGGCTGCCGCCGGCGGTCACCTTGCCGTCGACCGGCACCTTTTCGCCGGGGCGCACGCGCAGGAGGTCGCCGGGCCCGACGGCGGCGAGCGGCACGTCCTCCTCGCGGCCGCCGACGATCCGGTGCGCGACGGCCGGGGCCAGGTCCATGAGCGCGCGGATCGCGGCATCGGTGCGGGCATGGGCGAGCTGCTCGAGGATCTGCCCGATCAGCACGATGGTGGTGATGACCGCGGCGGCCTCAAAATAGAGCGGCACGCCGTGAGCGCCCCGGAGCGCCGCGGGGAAGCGGTCGCCGACCAGCAGGGCGGCGACGCTGTAGCCGTAGGCGGCGCCGGTGCCGGTGACGATGAGCGTGAACATGTTGGTGTCGCGCTCGCGCAGGGAGATCCACCAGCGGCGGATGAACGGCGCGCCGCTCCAGAAGAACACCGGCGTGGTCAGCGCGAATTGCACCCAGCCCGAGAGCCGCGGATTCACCGCATGGGCGAGTCCCGGGACCATCTCGCTCATCGCGAGGCCCAGCACCGGCAGGCTCAGGACCAAGGCGACCCAGAATTTCGGCCACAGGTAGCGCGCCGCCGGCAGGCCCATGTACACGGGGGCGCGGGGATCGGCCGCGGGATTGTGGCCATTCATTTCGGATGCCTGCCCAGATTAGCCAGTCGGCGGCTCAGCCGCGCGGCTGATATGTCTTTTGCTTGAGATGGCCGGCGAGGTGGCCGCGGAAGGCCCGGAGGCTGGAGACCGCGCCGAGCGCGACGAGCTGGCTGGCGAGGTTGCCCACCGCGGTGCCTTCCAGACTGAACGACACGACGGGGAGGCCGGCCGCGTCCGCCGTGGCCTGGCAGAGGAGCGGGTTCTTCGAGCCGCCGCCCACGATGAGGATGCGGCGGAACTTCCGCCCGGTCATTCCCTCGAAGGCCCGCAGGGCGTTGGCGTGGCCGCGGCCGAGCGAGGCGCAGATCAGGCGCACGTAGCCGGCGAGGGTCTTCGGCGCCGCGGCGCGATGCTGCTTCAGCTGGGCGTCGATGGCGGCGCGCATCGACGGCGGATTCGTGAACGCCGGATCGGCGGTATCCAGCAACACGGGCGGCGCCGGCAGCTTGGCGGCGGCGGCGATGAGCCCGGCCCACTCCCGGTCGCTGCACGGTCGGGCGGCGAAATCCTTCATCGTCTGTTCGCAGAGCCACAGCCCCACGACGTTGGTCAGCGGGCGGTAGCGGCCGTCGCCGATGCGCTCGTTGGCCACCCGCGCGGCCAGGGCGGCCGGGCCGAGCACGGGGGTGTCGCTCTCGAACCCGACCAGCGACCAGGTGCCGGAGCTGAGGAACAGGTCGCCGCCCTCGGGCGCGGCCGGCATCGCGTCGTAGGCGCAGGCGGTGTCGTGCCCGGGCACGGCGACGACCTGCGTGCCCTTGAGCCCGGGCAGCTCCCGCACGGGACCCAGGCGCGTGCCGGCGAGGATCGGCGGCGTGAACCAGTGGGCCGGGAGGTGGAAGTAGTCGAGCGCGGCGCGCGACCACTCGATCGAGTGGACGTCGAGGAGCTGCGTGGTGCTGGCGATGGAGAGCTCGTTTTCCATCCGGCCGGAGAGGAGGTGGTTGAAGTAGTCGGGCAGGAAGAGGCAGCGGGTGGCGAGGTCGGCGATCGCCGGGCAGTTCGCGACCACCTCGGCGAGCTGGAGGCTCGAGTTGTAGAAGGCGTTCGGGATGCCGGTGGCGGCGTAGATGCGCTCCAGCGCGGCGCGGGTGTTGCCAAGGTGGTGCAGGCCGGGCTGGGTGCGGGCGTCGCGGTAGGCGTGGACGGGAAATACCAGCCGGCCGGCGTCGTTGAGCAGCGCGTAGTCGACGCCCCAGGTGTCGACGCCGACGGAGGCGAGGCGGGCGCCGCGCGGCAGGGCAGCGGCGGCCCGCTGCAGACCCGTGCGCACCTCCGCCCACAGCCCGGCCACGTCCCAGTAGTCGTGCGCCCCGAGCGAACGGAAGGCGTTGGGGAAACGGTGGACTTCGCGGAGGGTGAGGCGGTTGGCCGACCAGGCGCCGAGGATGACCCGGCCGCTGGTCGCCCCGAGGTCGATGGCGGCGGAGTAGACGGTGGGCATGACACGACGATTTTGCGGCGGCGCCCGGCGATGGCGAGCCCGCAAACTCCGCGGGCCGTCGGACCGTCCGACGCGCCGGCCGCAAATCGAGATTGCGGGCCCGGTCGAATCCCGCAGGTTGGAAGTGACGCGCCATGATGTCGCTCGAGCGCAAGCCCCCGCTGGGGAAGAAGGTCCAATTGCTCGCCACCTGCCTGTGCGACGCGTTCTACGATGACGCCGCCATCGCCACGGTGGAGGTGCTGGAGCACCTGGGCATCACGGTCGAGTTTCCCGAGGCCCAGACCTGCTGCGGGCAGCCGGCGTTCAACGCTGGCGACTGGACGGCCTCCCGGCGGGTGGTGCGCCACATGGTGCATGCGTTCCGGGGGGAACTGCCCGTGATCGTGCCGTCGAGTTCGTGCGCCGCGATGGTGTTCCATGGCTCGCTGCTGGAGTTCGAGCACGAGCCGGACCGGCCGGAAGTGGAGCAGCTCGCGCGCCGGACCTGGGAGCTGGCCGACTTCATCGTCAACGGCCTGGGGGTGAAGACCTGGCCCGGCCGGTTCGACGGCGCGCTGGCCTTTCACCGCTCCTGCCACTCGCGCGGCACCGGAAGCGGCGAGGCGGCCGCCGCGCTGATGCGCTCGATCGCCGGGGTGACGCTGGTGGAGTTCGGCGAGGGCGAGCAGTGCTGCGGCTTCGGCGGGACGTTCTCGGTCACGTTCCCCAACATCTCCGAGGCGATGGGCCGGCTGAAGCTCGAGCACCTGCGCGCGGCGCAGCCGCGCTACCTCGTCGGCATCGACACCAGCTGCCTGATGCACCTCGGCGGGCTGGCGGAGAAGGAGGGCCGGCCGGTGGAATACCGGCATGTGGCCCAGGTGCTGCGCGACGCGCTCCGGAACGGCGGATTGCTCTGAGGCCATGAGCACGCAACCCATCGACCAGTTTGCCACCCGGCTGGCCGCGGAGAAACGGGAGTCCGTCTACCGGAGCACCAAGCTGACCCACGAGAAGCGCACGACAATGCTCGCGGCGCAGTTCGCCGACGCCGACGGGCTGCGGCGGCTGGCGGGCGAGATCAAGCAGCACGCGATCGAAAACCTCGACACCCTGCTGCCGCTGGCCGAGGAGCGGCTGAAGGCCGGCGGCGCCCAGGTGCACTGGGCGGTCGACGCCGAGGCGGCGTGCCGCCACGTGCTGGCGATCATGCAGCGGCGCGGGGCGACGCGCATGGTGAAGGCGAAGACGATGGTCAGCGAGGAGATCGAGCTGGCCCACTTCCTCGAGCACCACGGCATCGAATGCCTCGAGACCGACCTCGGCGAGTTCATCATCCAGATCGACCACGACCACCCCAGCCACATCGTCCGGCCGATCATCCACAAGAACCGCCGGGAGATCGCCACCAGCTTCGAGCGGGAGGGCCTGGGCGCCTACGACGACGACCCGGAGGTCATCACCCGCCGGGCCCGGTCGTTCATGCGCCGGAAGTACCTCGCGGCGGACGTGGGCCTGACCGGCGCCAACTTCCTCGTGGCGGAGAGCGGCCGGATCGTGGTCGTGACCAACGAGGGCAATTCGCGCTTCAGCCTCGCGGCGCCGAAGTGCCACATCGCGCTGGTGGGCATCGAGAAGATCCTGCCGCGCGACCGCGACCTCGCCGTGCTCCTCAACCTCCTCGCGCGCTCAGCCACCGCCCAGCAGCTGTCGGTCTACACCGAGTTCATCCATGGCCCGCGCGCCCCCGGCCAGCCGGACGGCCCGGAGGAGATGCACGTCATCCTCGTCGACAACGGCCGCACCGAGGTGCTGGCCGGCGAGTGCCGCGAGATCCTGCGCTGCATCCGCTGCGGCGCGTGCATGAACGTGTGCCCGGTCTACCGGCAGGCCAGCGGCCACGCCTACCGCGCGGTCTACCCGGGCCCCGTGGGCGCCGTGCTCTCGCCGCTGCTGGCGGGCGCGCACTTTCTCGACCTCGCCGACCTGCCCAAGGCCTCGAGCCTGTGCGGCGCGTGCAACGAGGTCTGCCCGGTCAACATTCCGATCCCCGACCTCCTCCTGCGGCTGCGCGACCAGGGCAAACGGGCCGGGGCCCCGTCGCCCGGCCTGCCGCCGATGGGGCCGTGGGCGCTGGTGGCTTCGTCGCCCGCGGCGTGGCAGGCCGTGCTGGTGGGCGGGCGCCTGCTCAACGTCCTCCCGCACCGGCTCATCCCGGTGCCGGCGGCGCAGGCATGGGTGTCGCGGCGCACGCTGCCGAAATGGCGCGGCGGCGAGTTCCGCCGCTGGTGGCGCCGGCACCAGAGCCGGAAGCCGGGGACCGGCGGCCGGAAAGCGTCGGCCTGAGCGCGCCGGCAGCGTGCGGCAGGTTACCCCTCCATGGCTGAGCCCGTCTCCCCCGCGAAATTCGAGCCCTTCATCCCGGACGCGGCGGTGATGCGCGAGTTCACCCTGCGCGCCGTGCTCACCGGCACGGTGCTGGGGGTGATCTTCGGGGCCTCGTCGCTCTACCTCGTGCTCAAGGTGGGCCTGACGGTGAGCGCCTCGATTCCCGTCGCGGTCATCTCGCTGGCCCTGTTCCGCGGCCTCTCGAAGCTCGGCGTGCGCGATTCCACGATCCTCGAGCACAATATCACGCAGACGGCCGGCTCCGCCGGTGAATCGCTGGCGTTCGGCATCGGCGTCACCATGCCGGCGATCCTCATCCTCGGCTTCGATCTCGAGCTGACGCGCGTCATGCTGGTGGCGATGCTCGGCGGGCTGCTCGGCATCCTCATGATGATCCCGCTGCGGCGCGCGCTGATCGTCAAGGAGCACGCCACCCTCAAGTATCCCGAGGGCACCGCCTGTGCGGCCGTGCTCAAGGCCGGCGCCAACGCGGAGGACCGCGCCCACGCCTCGCCCGGCGCGCAGGCCGAGATTCGCGCGGCCACCGCCGCCGGGCTGGGCGCCGCCCCGGGGGCGAAGGCGATTTTCGGCGGCTTCGGCATCGGGCTGCTCTACACGACGCTCAACATCGCGTGCAAGGGCTGGAAGGATGTGTCGGAAAAGGTCTTCGGTCCGCCGTTCAACGCCGGCTCGGCGAGCGTCGAGGTTTCCCCCGCGCTGCTGGGGGTCGGTTACATCATCGGGCCCCGCATCGCCTCGATCATGTGCGGGGGCGGCGTGCTGAGCTACCTCCTGCTCATCCCGATGATCAAGTTCTTCGGCGAGCATCTGACGGCGCCGCTGTCCCCCGGCACCAGGCTGATCTCCGCCATGAGTCCGGGGGAGATCCGCGGGGCGTACGTCCTCTATATCGGCGCGGGGGCGGTCGCGGCGGGCGGGATCTTCAGCCTGATCCAGTCGGCACCGACCATCTGGCACGGCTTGCGGGAGGGCCTGCGGGACCTCGGCCTGTCCCGCGCCGGCGCCCGGCCGGCGGGCGGGACGCCGCGCACCGAGCGCGACCTGTCGATGAAGTTTGTGGCCGGCGGCGTGATCGTGCTGCTCGCGGCGATCACCTTTGCGCCCACCCTGGAGATGAACCTGCTCGGCGCGCTGCTCATCGTGCTGTTCGGATTCTTGTTCGTCACCGTCTCGTCGCGGCTGACCGGCGAGATCGGCTCCTCGTCCAATCCGATTTCCGGCATGACCGTGGCCACGCTGCTGTTCACCTGCCTGATCTTCCTGCTCGTCGGCTGGACGGGGGGCACGCACTACGTCACCGCGCTCTCGGTCGGTGCGATCGTGTGCATTGCCGCCTCGAACGGCGGCACGACCTCGCAGGATTTGAAGACCGGCTTTCTCCTCGGCTCCACGCCGAGGTTCCAGCAGTGGGCCATCCTTGCCGGGGCGGCGCTCTCGGCCGTCTGTCTCGGCCCGATCCTGCTCGTGCTCAACAATTCCGCCACGGTTTACGTGCCGATCAAGGAGGTGGCGCCCGCCGGCCTGCACACCGATGCCAGCCGGCTGAACCAGATGGAGGGGCTCGTGGGCCCACAGATCCGTGACGACCGGAACCGCTATCTCGTCTGGCAGAAGACTGACGAAATCGGCGCCCCCGCCGGCCGCTATCTCGTCAATCCCAAGGGCGATGCGGTCTGGCTGGTGGACCCGGGCATCAACGGCACCCACCCGACCCGGCCCGATGGCAGCACCGTCCGGAAGTTCGATGCGCCCAAGGCCACCCTCATGTCCTACATCATCAAGGGCATTCTCGACCGAAAGCTCCCGTGGGCGCTGGTCCTGCTCGGGGTGATGATTGCGGTGACCCTGCAGATGTCCTTCGTGCCGGCGCTCGCGTTCGCCGTCGGGGTGTATCTGCCGCTCTCCTCCTCGTCGCCGATCTTCATCGGCGGCTTTGCCCGCTGGCTGGCGGACCGTCACACCCGGCGGCAGCCGAAGTATGCGGCGATGGGCGCGGACGAGTTCGCGCACGAGAGCGACAAGAGTCCGGGCGTGCTGCTCGCCTCCGGCTATATTGCCGGCGGGGCGATCGCCGGCATCATCATTGCGATCCTCCAGGGCGTGCCGGCCTTCGAGGGTCTCAACGACGCGATCGAGCAATGGGCCGGGGCCCACAATCCCTTCTACGCCGGGCCCTGGTCCGATGCCCTCACCTTGATCCCGTTTGCCGCGCTGACGGTTTTCCTCTATTTGGTGGCGCGCGAGAAGTTCCTCGCGCCCAAAGCGCCAGTCGCGGATAGCCTGCATTGACCACGGATTTCACGGATGCACACGGATGTCTTCGGACCGGCGGATGAGGATCGGGCTCAATCCCTCACGAGTATCACCGCACTGACTCCCATCCGTGTAGATCCGTGTAATCCGTGGTAAAGTTCCTCCATCCACCATGAACGATGACCGTGAAGTGATCCTCAGCCGCGTGCGCGGCGCGCTGGCGCCGCTGGAGCGGCGCGCGCCCTATCCGAGCTATCCGGGCGATGTCGCGGTGATGCGCGAGATCGTGGACTGGAAGGACCCGTGGAGCGTCTTCTGCCAGCGCGCGAAGCTGGTCAATGGCGAGGGCGTGGAGCGGGTGGAGGACGTCGTGGCCCTGCTGCGCGCGGGGCAGTGGCTCCACGGCTACTGCGATCCGAAGCTGTGGCCGCGGCTGGCGCCGGCCTTCGGGGCGGAGTTCAGCGTGGAGACGGAATTGGACCGCGCGCGGGTCGACGACTACCAGTTCGGCATCACCCGCGCAGTGGGCGCGATCGCCGAGACCGGCACGATCATGCTCAACGACACGACGACCTCCCGCCGGCTCGGCGCGCTGGCGCCGTGGGTGCACATCGCGGTCCTCCGGCGCGAGGAGGTGCTGGCCAACGTGGCGCAGGCGGTGGCGGTGCTGGGCGACGACCCGAACGTCATCTGGTGCACCGGCCCGTCGAAGACGGCGGACGTCGAGGGCATCCTGATCGAGGGCGTGCACGGCCCCGGCCGGCAGATCGCGCTGTTGATGGGTTGAACGGACAGGGCGCCGGAGCCCCGAGTTCGTAGGGGCGCTCTGCTGGCCAGCAGAGCCGGGCGTGCCGAAATCGACGCGGCGGGCCCGGCGGTCCCGCCCTACCGGGTCAGATTTTTTCCGCCATCACGGGATTCGTCAGCGCGCCGATCTTCTCGATCTCGATCGTCACGGTGTCGCCGGGCTTCAGCCACACCGGCGGCGTGCGGGCGAAGCCGACGCCGTGCGGCGTGCCGGTGAGGATCACGGTGCCGGGCAGGAGCGTCTTGCTGCCGCTGAGAAATTCGATCAGCGCGGGCACGTCGAAGATCATGTCGTTCGTGTTCCAGTCCTGCATCGTCGCGCCGTTGAGCAGGGTGCGGATGCGGAGCCGGTTGGGGTCGGGAATCTCGTCCTTCGTCACCAGCGCCGGCCCGAGCGGGCAGAAGGTGTCGAAACTTTTGGCCTGGCACCACTGGCCGCCGCCCCACGCCTTGCCCTGCCAGTCGCGGGCGCTGACGTCGTTCGCGCAGGTGTAGCCGAGCACATGGTCGAGGGCGTTGGCCCGGGTGGCGTTTTTGCAGCGCCGGCCGATGACCACCGCCAGTTCGCACTCGTAGTCCACCTCCGCGCTTGCCAGGTGCCGCGGCAGCTCGATCGGGTCGGCGGGATTCTGCACCGAGCTCGTGGCCTTGAGGAACAGGACCGGCTTCTCCGGCGCACCGCGCCCTCCCTCCTCGGCGTGTTTCTTGTAGTTCAGCCCGATGGCCAGCAGGCCGGCCGGGGCGACCGGCGCGAGCAGCTTGCCGGGCCGGACCACGCGGTCGGTCACGCGGAAGTCCCCGAAGAGATCGCCCGCGATCTCGCGGGCCGTGCCGTCCGGCTGCAGCGCGGCGAGGGCCGGGCCCGCCGGGGTGAGGTGTCGGATCAGTCTCATGGCGAGGACATTCGGCCGGGTTGCCCGGGAAATCAACCGCAGGTTGGAGCCGGCCGGCGCGGGGCCGAAAGGTGGGGCGGGAATCCTCGGCGCCCCACCGGCATCTGGGCGCTTCATGGCAGGACCACACCGGGTGTCCGATTGCGGACATCGATTGCCATCCCAGCATCCGGAACAGCGGCGCGCTTGCCGATTTCCGGATCAACGGCCCGCACAACGGCCTGTTCGCGCCCGCGTATCACCGGCATGACCTGCGCGCCCCCCCGGACGAATCGGCTCAAGCACGGCCCGCTGCCGGCTTTGGTGGACATCGGCAACGCCGACAACCATCATCAAGGGGACGGCGACGACACGCCGTCAGCCACCTTCGTGAACGGCCAGCTGATCGAGACCCAACTGCCGCTGACGCTGTTGCTCCGGCTGCCCGGCTTCGGCCTGAGCCGGGAGTTCTGAGGTCCGTTGGGCGCAGAGTGGCCGACCATGAACTTCACCGGCGCAAAGAACATGCTCCTGTGCCAACTCGGGTGTGCGGCGCTCGTCTGCTTCGTTCCATTCATCCGCGCGGCAGTCTACGATTTTTCGCTCGGCGATGCCGGGAATCGCTCGCTGCGGTTGAACATCCCCGATTCCGTGCCGGTGGTGCGGGGGATCATCATTTACGGCAACGGCGCCAATCTGGATGCCCGCGACGCGGCGACCGATCCGGAGCTGGTCGCATTGGCCACCTCGCTGGAATGCGCGGTGATGGGCACCGCATACTGGGGCTATTTTTCCACCATCGATACGCCCATGGAACTGCCCGCCTTCAAATTTGGGCTGCAGCAGCTGGGCCGGGAGAGCGGACACCCGGAGATCTTCAATGCCCCTTGGCTGCCGTCGGGCATGTCGAACGGCGGCAACATGGCCTACGAGCTGAACGCGCAGCGTCCGGCCAAGGTCATCGCCTTCATGACCAACAAGGGCGGCTACTACAGTCATCTGCGGCCGGCGGTGGAGGCATTGGCCACCCCGGGAGTCCTCATCGCAGGGGAGCGCGACGACGGGGGTCATCACGCGGTCATCCAGGATTTGTTCACGGGCAATCGTCTGCGCGGTGCCTTGTGGGTGGCGATGGAGGAGGAAGGCGTGGCCCACAATACCGGCAATGCGCGCGAGTTCTTCTATCCGTACCTGGAGGCGATGTTTCGCGCGCGCTACCCGGTGGGAGCGTCGCCGGT
Source organism: Opitutaceae bacterium (assembly GCA_035502155.1). Taxonomy (GTDB): domain Bacteria; phylum Verrucomicrobiota; class Verrucomicrobiia; order Opitutales; family Opitutaceae; genus Fen-1467. The sequence continues at coordinate 46,200 of DATJUU010000118.1, read as the reverse complement.
GGCCGGGCTGGTGCCTCTGGGCGCGCTGAACCCGGCGGAGGGCTGGCTGACCGATCCGGATTCCTACCGGGCGGGATTCGCCGACATCGCTCCGTACGCCGTTTACCCGAAGGATCGATCGCGCGCGGGCTGGTTGCCGAACCGCCGGCTCGCCTATATTTTCCGGGCGTTTGCGAGTTACCACAAGGCCACGCCCACCGCCACGATTGGCCCGGGCACCGGCCCCGTCGACTGGGGAACGAGCGTCACCTACACCATTGGCCAGCCCGTCGCGCCGTGGACGTCCGTGGAGTTCTACGAGGGCGACGTGCTGCTGAAACGCGTCCGGCCCGTGGATGGAGACAACCTGGCGGTGACTACGACGCCAACCGCGCCGGGCTACTCGGTCTATCATGCGCTGGTCACCTTCGCCGACGGCTCGCGGCACACCACCATGCCACGGCGGGTTTTCGTTCGCGCCGGGCCGCCCCAGGTGCCGGCCATCGTTCTCGCTCCGGATGGCGTCACCGCCCAGTCCGGCGACTCCGTGACGTTTTCGGCCAGCGCCGCCGGCAATCCCGTCCCAGCCTGCCAGTGGCGCAAGAACGGCGTCAATCTGGTGAACGCAGGCAACATTTCTGGCGCGACCAACACCACGCTGGCGATCACGAATGTGCAGGCCGGCGATGCCGGCAGTTACACTTTTGTGGCCACCAACGCGGTGGGCCGGGCCACCTCCGCGGCGATCCAGCTGGCGGTGCGGCCCGCGGCGCCGGCCGTCGCGAGCCCTGGGGCGCCGTGACGCCGTTCTTCGGTCGGGAGACCGGCTTGCCCCAGCAAATCGCCGAGACGCTGGTGCCGCTGGGCAGGGGCGAGATCGGTCCGGCCTCGGCCGAGGGCTATGAGCCGGCGGGCGGGACCCCGGCAGCGGCGCCCGCACCGTCGGAAAAAAGTGAGGCCCCGTGGCGGGAGCGGCGCCCGTGGGTATATTCGGGCGCATGGCCACCCCCCGCCGCTCCGCCCGCCAGGTCGTGGTCCTGGTGGGCACCGTCAAGGGCGCATTCTTCTACCACGCCAACCGCGATCGCCGGCAGTGGAAACTGACCGGCCCGCATCTCGGGGGCTGGGAGGTTTACAGCCTCTGCGGCGACCCGAACGACGGCCGCGTGTTCGCCGGCACCTGCAGCTACGTCTACGGCCCGACCATCCGGGTGTCGCGCGACCGCGGCAGGACCTGGAAGGAGGTCGAGCGCAGCCCCGCGTACGCCGCGGAGTCGGGCTTCAAGCTCAACCGCATCTGGCAGATCGTGCCGGGGCCCGCCGCGCAGCCCGGCACCTGGTACGCCGGGGTGGAGGAGGCCGGGCTGTTCGTCAGCCGCGACGACGGCCGCACGTGGACCGAACTCGACGGCTTCACCCGCCATCCGACCCGCAGCCAGTGGGCGCCCGGCAACGGCGGCATGTGCCTGCACACCATCCTGGTCGACCCGGCGAATCCCCGCCGCATCTGGGCGGCGGCCTCCGCCATCGGCGTGTTTCGCAGCGACGATGCCGGCGCCACGTGGAAGGTCTGCAACCGCGGCCTGCCCACCGTGCCGACGGGCCAGCCGGTCGAGACCGAGGTCGGCCGCTGCGTACACAAGATGGTGCTCGATCCCGCGCGCCCCGGCGTGCTCTACCAGCAGTTCCACGGCGGTGTGTTCAAGTCCGAGGACGGCGCGGAGTCGTGGACGCCCATTGCGCAGGGGCTGCCGAGCGATTTCGGCTTCCCGATGGTCGTCACGGCCGGCGGCGACCTGTTCCTCGTGCCGCTGCAGAGCGATGAGCAGCGCTTCGTGCCGAAGGGCGTGCTCAAGGTCTACCGCTCGCGGGACCGCGGCCGGACCTGGAAGGCGCTGGCCAGGGGCCTGCCGACCGAGCCGCGCTTTGTCGGCGTCCTGCGCGACGCCATGGCCGTCGACGCCCTGGACCCGGCGGGGGTCTATTTCGGCACCACGATGGGCGAGGTGTTCGCCTCCGCCGACAACGGCGGGTCCTGGACCCAGCTGCCCGGCCAGCTCCCGCGCATCACGACCGTCAAGACCTGGCTGGTGTAGCGGATTGTTTTCACAGGAGGAAACGGAGGGAACGGAGCAGCCGGGAGATTGCTGAAATCTGTATTCAGAGGCCGACGGCAGCGTAAGTGAAGCCCTCCATTTCTCCGTTACCTCCGTTTGCTCCTGTTCAAGTAGATCCAAATGCAGATTCAGGTGACGATCCCGAGCCTGCTCGCCGACTGCGCCGGCGGCCGGCGGCGGTTCACGCTCCAGGCGGACACGCTGGCCGGGGCGCTGCAGCGGATGCTGGAGGAGCACCCGCGGCTGCGGCCACACCTCTACGACGAGGCCATGCGCCTGCGCCGCCACGTCCTGATCTTCTACAACGAGCGCAACCTGGCCGCGATCCCGGATCCCGCCGTGCCGCTTCAGGCCGGCGACCAGCTGTTCGTCCTTCAGGCCGTCTCCGGCGGCTGACGCGGACTTCAGGCCGGCCCCGCGGGCGCGGCATAAGCCTGCGGCCTGCGGCTTTCAGCCATAGGCCGCCATGCCCACGCAGGTGCACATGAGGTGGCGGTCGCCGTAGACGTTGTCCACGCGGCCGACGGCGGGCCAGAACTTGGTTTCGCGCGTCCAGGCGCTGGGAAAGGCGGCGAGTTCGCGGGAGTAGGGATGGTCCCACTGGTCGCTGCAGACCGCCTGCGCGGTGTGCGGGGCGTGCTTGAGCGGGTTGTTGGCCTTGTCCAGGCGGCCGTCCGCCACCTGCTGCATCTCGCCGTGGATGGCGATGAGCGCATCGCAGAACCGGTCGAGCTCGGCCTTCGACTCGCTCTCCGTCGGCTCGATCATGAGCGTGCCGGGCACGGGGAACGACATGGTGGGCGCGTGGTAGCCGTAATCCATCAGGCGCTTGGCGACGTCCTCGACCTCGAGGCCGTGCGCCTTCCAGGCGCGCAGATCGACGATGCACTCGTGGGCCACGAGGCCGCCGGCGCCGCGGTAAAGCACCGGGAAGTGCGGGTGCAGGCGTCGGGCCACGTAGTTGGCGTTGAGGATCGCGAGCTTGGTCGCCGCGGTGAGGCCGTCCGGGCCCATCATCCGCAGATACATCCAGGAGATGACGAGGATGGAGGCCGAGCCGAAGGGCGCGGCCGCCACCGCGCCGCTGCCGGCCGGTGCCGGCGGGCGCGAGCCCGACGAGGGCAGCGCGAAATGCCCGGGCAGGAACGGCGCGAGGTGGGCGGCCACGGCAATCGGGCCCACGCCCGGCCCGCCGCCCCCATGCGGGATGCAGAAAGTCTTGTGCAGGTTGAGGTGGCAGACGTCGGCGCCGAGCGCCGCGGGCGTCGTCAGGCCGAGGAGCGCGTTGAGATTGGCCCCGTCCAGATACACCTGGCCGCCGTGCTGGTGGACGGCGGCGGTGAGGTCCTTGATGCCGCCCTCGAACACCCCGTGGGTGGACGGGTAGGTGATCATGAGCGCGGCGAGGTCCGCCGCGTGCTGCGCGGCCTTGGCGCGGAGGTCGGCGGGATCGACGTTGCCTTGCGCGTCGCACGCCACCGGCACGACCGTGAGGCCGGCCATCACCGCGCTGGCGGGGTTGGTGCCGTGTGCGGACACCGGGATGAGGCAGACGTGGCGGCGGCCCTCGCCGCGCGCCGCATGCCAGGCGCGGATGGCCAGCAAGCCGGCGTACTCGCCGTTCGATCCGGCGTTGGGCTGCAGCGAGACCGCGGCCATCCCGGTGAGCTCGGCGAGCCAGCCCTCGAGGTCGGCGATGAGCTTCTGGTAGCCGGCGGTCTGGCCGGCGGGGGCGAAGGGATGCAGCCGGGCGAACTCGGGCCAGGAGACGGGCTGCATTTCGCTCGCGGCGTTGAGCTTCATCGTGCACGACCCGAGCGAGATCATCGAATGGCAGAGCGAGAGGTCGCGCGCCTCGAGCCGCTTGATGTAGCGGAGCATCTCGTGCTCGGTGTGGTACGAATGGAAGACGGGGTGGGTGAGGAACGCCGAGGTGCGGGCGTGCGTGGCGGGGAGTCCGGCCGGTTCCGGGTCCGCCGGGATCGGCCCGGCGGTGCCGCCCTTGGCGCCGAAGGCGGCGAGCAGGTTGCGCAGATCGGCCTCGGTCGTGGTCTCGTCGAGCGAGAGGCCGACGGTCCGGGTGTTGATCCGCCGGAGATTGAAGCCCCGCGCCAGCGCCGAGGCGTGCACGTGCGCGGCCGTGACCGAGGCGACGGTCAGGGTGTCGAACACCGGCTCGGCGTTGACGCGCGCGCCGAGGGCGGCGAGTCCGCGGGCGAGGCGCTGGGTGAGTCCGCGCACCCGCCGGGCGATGGCGCGCAGGCCCTCCGGGCCGTGGTAGACCGCGTACATCGAGGCCATGACGGCCAGCAGCACCTGGGCGGTGCAGATGTTGGAGGTGGCCTTGTCGCGGCGGATGTGCTGCTCGCGGGTGCCGAGCGCCAGCCGCAACGCGGGCCGGCCCTGGGCGTCCTTCGACACCCCGACGAGGCGGCCGGGCATCTGGCGTTTGCAGGCATCGCGCGTGGCGAAGAAGCCGGCGTGCGGGCCGCCGAAGCCCATCGGCACGCCGAACCGTTGCGCGGAGCCGATCGCGACGTCGGCGCCGAACTCGCCGGGCGGGCGCAGGAGGGTGAGGGCGAGGAGGTCGGTGGCGACGACGCACCGCGCGCCGGCGGCGCGGGCCTGGGCGAAGAAGCCGGCGTAGTCGTGGATCGAGCCCCACGTGTCGGGATACTGCACCAGCACGCCGAACACCCGGCTGTCGGGCGTGAACGTGCGATGGTCGCCGAGCACGACCTCGATCCCGAGCGGGCGGGCGCGGGTGCGCACGACGTCGATGGTCTGCGGGTGGCAGGCGGCCGAGACGAAGAACACCCCGCCGGCGCCCTCGCGCATCCGGCGGCAGAGCATCATGGCTTCGGCGGCGGCCGTGGCCTCGTCGAGCAGCGACGCGTTGGCGATCTCAAGCCCGGTGAGGTCGCAGACCAGGGTCTGGAAGTTGAGCAGCGCCTCGAGGCGGCCCTGCGAGATCTCGGCTTGATAGGGGGTGTATGCGGTGTACCACCCGGGGTTCTCCAGGATGGTGCGCTGGATGACGGGCGGCGTGAAGGTGTCGTAGTAGCCCATCCCGATGCAGCTGCGGCCCACGCGGTTCTGGGCCGCGATCGTGTGCAACTCGGCCAGGGCCGCGCTTTCGCCCGCGGCCGGCGGCAGGTTGAGCGGCCGGGGGGAACGGATGGCGGCGGGCACCGCGGTGTCGATCAGCGCGTCGAGCGTCGGCTGACCCAGCGTGCCGAGCATGGCGGCGAGATCGTCAGGGCCGGAGCCGAGGTGGCGGTGGGCGAAGGTGTCGGACGGAGCGGGCAGTTCGCTGGACGAGGACATACCTGTGCGGACGGTAGGCGGGGCCGGTGGGCGCGCAACTGCATTTGGGGCGGGGCCACCGGCGGCTTGCGGGCTCGCGCGGCGCGGGCCAATTTGCGGCCGGAGACCCGCTCATGACCCGCACGAACCCCTTCGGCACCCGGGCCGCCCGCGCCGCCTACCTCGACCGGCGGCTGGCGGAACTCTACCCGGAGACGCCGGTGCCGCTACGGCACGAGGATCCCTTCACCCTGCTCGTCGCCGTGCTGCTGTCGGCGCAGTGCACGGACGCGCGGGTGAACCGGGTCACGCCGCGGCTGTGGGCGGTGGCAGCCACGCCGGAGGCCATGAGCCGGGTGCCGGTGGCGACGATCGAGGCGATCATCCGTCCCTGCGGGCTGGCACCGCAGAAGGCCCGGGCCATTGCCGGCCTCTCGCGGGAAATAATCGGGCGGCACGGCGGCCGGGTGCCGCGCACCTACGCCGAACTCGAGGCGCTGCCGGGCGTGGGCCACAAGACGGCGTCGGTGGTCATGGCGCAGGCCTTCGGCGAACCGGCGTTTCCGGTCGACACCCACATCCACCGCCTGGCCCAGCGCTGGCGCCTGACGGACGGGCGCAGCGTGGAGCAGACCGAACGGGACCTGAAGGGCCTCTTCCCGCGCGCCCACTGGAACCGCCTCCACCTGCGCATGATCTTCTACGGCCGCGAGCACTGCACCGCACGGGGTTGCGACGGCACGCGGTGCGAGCTTTGCCGCACGCTCTTCCCCGGCCGGCGGCGCGCCGTCACCACCCGCAAATGAGTCCGGCGGCCCGGGAACCGGTTTCCATGGTTGCCAATCCCGCCGAAAGCCGGAAGCTGTCAGGCTTTTAACTGACATGCTGCGCAAGCTCATTGCATCGATCCGGAAGAGTTTCACCCCTCCGCCGGCCGGTGCCCCTCCCAAACCCTCGCCCAAATCGTCCCACCGACCCGCCGGCCACGGCCAGCCCGCGGGCCACAAGCCGAGGCCCGGGTCCAGGCCCGAGGGAGATCGTGATCGAGAACGTGATCGCGGTCGCGGCCACCACCACCACCGTCCGCCCGCCGCCCAGTCCGCGAGGCCGGCGCCGCCGCGCGCCGAGCTGAAGCCCGAACCGCGGCCCGCGCCCCGGCCCGTGGCGTCGGCCCCGCCTCCCCCCGCGGTGCCGAAGATGGACACCGTTTTCAGCCGCCTTGGGCTCGCGGACGCCTACGCTTACGCCGTGCAGGAGATGGGCTATACCGAGCCCACCCCGGTGCAGGAGCAGGCCATTCCGCTCGTGCTCACCGGTCGCGACGTCATCGGCTCGGCCCAGACCGGCACAGGCAAGACCGCCGCCTTCGCCCTGCCGATCCTCCAGCTCCTCGGCCAGCACGGCAACCTGCGCTGCCTCATCCTGGAGCCGACGCGCGAACTTGCACTGCAGGTCGAGCAGGCGTTCAAGGACTACGGCAAGTTCACGAACCTGCGCGCCACCGTCGTCTACGGCGGCGTCGGCTACGGCCGCCAGCGCGACGACCTCAAGCGCGGCGTCGACGTCGTCGTCGCCACGCCCGGCCGGCTGCTCGACCACCTCGAGCAGCGCACGCTGACCCTGCGCGGCGTCACCATCCTCGTCCTCGACGAGGTCGACCGGATGCTCGACATGGGCTTCCTGCCGGACGTGAAGCGCATCGTGGCCCAGTGCCCCCGCGACCGGCAGACGCTGTTCTTCACCGCCACGCTGCCGCCGGAGATCGAGTCGCTCGCCGGCTGGGCGCTGCGCAACCCCGTCACGGTGTCCATCGGCCGGCGCCAGGCGCCGGCGGAGACCGTGGCGCACGCGTTCTACCCCGTGGTCGGGTCGCAGAAATTCGACCTGCTCCGCACCCTCCTCGCGCGGACCGAGTACAAGAGCGTCCTCGTGTTCTGCCGCACCAAGATCGGCGCCGACCGCGTCGCGGCCTGGCTGAAGTCGCACAAGCACCTGGTCGCGGTGATGCATGCGGATCGCAGCCAGCAGGAACGCCAGGAGGCGCTCGCCGGCTTCAAGGACGGACGCTACGAGGTGCTGGTCGCCACCGACGTCGCCGCCCGCGGGCTCGACATCGCGGGGATCAGCCACGTGGTCAACTACGACGTGCCGGAGAACCCGGAGGATTACGTGCACCGGATCGGCCGCACGGGCCGCGCCCACCACACCGGCGACGCCTTCACCCTGGTGACGGAGGAGACCATGCGCGATGCCCGGAGCATCGAGCGCTTCATCGGCCGCGCGATCGAGTGGAAGCGCCTCGACGATTTTCCGTACGTCTATTCGGCCTTGTTCGACGAGCGGGCGACGGCCCTGGAGGACGTGAGCAAGCCGGCGAGCCGCCTCCACCGCGGCATGCGGCGCTGAGCGTCGCCCCCGGGGCGCGCGGCGAAAAGCCGGGCACCTCCCGTCCGTCCGCGCCGCCCGGTGGGCCCGGCGGGGCCGCCACCACCTACGCCGAGAAGCTGGGCTATTCGGCGGACGACATCGCCGGCTTCGACTGCCTGCTGGCCGCGCGGCAGCTGCTCTGCTGTCCGTGACACCGCCGGGCGTGACGATTGGGTGACGGGGTTGCTCCGGACTTGATCTATATTCCGGCGCAGGCATATTGTTTGCCGGTGGAGTTGATCCGCATCTACGAATGCCTGTGCGACGGCACCCGGCTGCGCATCCTGAACATGCTGCTGCAGGGGCCCCTGTGCGTCTGCCATTTCCAGGCGGTGTTGCGCGAACCGCAGGTGAAGGTTTCCAAGCATCTGGCCTATCTGCGGGCCCGGGGGTTCGTGACCGCCACCCGCCGGGGCAACTGGATGATCTATGCCCTGCCGCGCCGCCGCCCCCGCGAACTCGCCGCCAATCTGGCCTGCCTGCAGGACTGTGCGGCCGAGCAACCGGTTTTTCGGCGCGACCGGCTCCGGCTGGCGCGGCTCGCGCCCGCGCTGCCGCCGGCGGGGCCGTGCGCGTGCGGGCGGCCCGCCCCCGGGCCGCGGCGGGCGCACCGGTCCCGGCCGACTCTTCCATGAACTCCCGACCTCCCTTCAAAGTGTTGATCCTTTGCACGGGCAACTCGGCCCGTTCGATCATGGGCGAGTATCTGCTGCGGACGCGGGGCCGCGGGCGGTTCGAGGTCTTCAGCGCCGGCGCGCATCCCACGGGGCGCGTGAACCCGCTGGCGCTGCGCGTGCTCTCGGAGCGCTACGGCATCGACGCCGGCGACGCCCGGTCGAAGGCGTGGGACGAGTTCCGGGACGTGAAGTTCGATTTCGTCATCACGGTGTGCGACCGGGCGCGGGAGTCCTGCCCCGTCTGGCCGGGTCAGCCGGTCGTCGGGCACTGGGGCTCGCCCGATCCGGCGGCGGTGACGGGATCGGAGGAGGTCAGATATCGCGCCTTCGTCACGGTCGCCTCGGAGATCGCCCGGCGCGTCGAGTTGTTCTGCGCCTTCTCCGACCGGCAGCTGGCGGCGTTCCGGGTCACGGATCTCAACGCGATTGCCCACGCCGGCCCATCCGGGGAGGGGACCGGGGCGCGGCGATGAACCCCGACCGCCACCCCCTGCTCGGCCGGCTCTCGTTTCTGGACCGGTATCTGACGCTCTGGATCTTCCTGGCGATGGCCGCCGGCCTGCTGGCCGGCCGGTTCGTGCCGCGGATTCCGGCGCTGCTGACCGCGTGGAGCGTCGGCACGACCTCGGTGCCGATCGCGATCGGGCTGATCCTGATGATGTACCCGCCGCTGGCCAAGGTGCACTACGAGGAGTTGGGTGACGTCTTTCGCGACCGGCGGGTGCTCGCCCTGTCGCTGGTGCAGAACTGGCTCGTCGGGCCCGTGCTGATGTTTGCGCTCGCGGTGCTATTCCTGCGCGGCCATCCGGATTACTTCGCGGGCCTGGTGCTCATCGGTCTGGCCCGGTGCATCGCGATGGTGATCGTCTGGAACGACCTCGCGCAGGGCAGCCGCGAATACTGCGCCGGCCTGGTGGCGTTCAACGCCCTCTTCCAGGTCTTCTGCTACGCGCCGCTGGCCTGGTTTTTCCTCAAGATCCTGCCCCCGGCGCTGGGCATCCAGCTCGGGACCCTGGACCTGTCCAGCGTCACCATGGGCGCCATCGCCCGGAGCGTCTTCATCTACCTCGGCATCCCGTTCCTGGCGGGCTGGGCCGGGCGGCGGGTGCTGCGGCGGGGCCCGGCGGGCACGGCCTGGTATGACGGCAGGTTCCTGCCGCTGATCAGCCCGCTGACCCTGACGGCGCTGCTCTTCACGATCTTCGTCATGTTCAGCCTCAAGGGCGACATGGTCCTGCGGATTCCGCTGGATGTCCTGCGTGTGGCGGCGCCGCTGCTGGTCTATTTCGGCATGATGTTCGCGTTGACCTTCGCGATGAGCGTGCGGGCCGGCGCGGACTACCCGCGCTCGGCGACGCTCGCCTTCACGGCCTCCGGCAACAATTTCGAGCTGGCGATCGCCGTGGCGGTGGGCGTGTTCGGGATCCATTCGGGGGCGGCGTTCGCGGCCGTCGTCGGGCCGCTGGTGGAGGTGCCGGCGCTGATCGGCCTCGTGACCGTGGCCCTGCGCTGGCGGACGACGCGGTTCCAGCCGGCGCCCTGACCGGGCCGGGCGCGGAAAGCGCCGCTTTCGTTTGCCAGGCCGCGCCGGGTCTGCTCTGTTGCGCGGCTCCATGAAGCTCGACATTCCCGCGGGCGACTTCGCCGGGTACATCTTCGACCTCGACGGCACGCTGGTCGACACCATGCCGCTGCACTTCACGGCCTGGCGCGACGCGCTGCGCCAGTGCGGGCTGGGCCGCGACCTGGAGGAGGATTTCTTCTACTCGCTCGGCGGCGTGCCGACGCTGCTGGTGGCCCGGCGCATCGGCGAGCACTACGGAGTGCCGCTCGACGCCGCGCGCGTCGAGCACGTGAAGGAGGAGCTCTATGTGGCGCGGCTGCGGGGGGCGAAGCTGATCGAGCCGGTGGTGGCGTTCGCCCGCCGCGTGGCGGCCACCCGTCCGGTGGCCGTCGTGACCGGCGGCATGCCGCATGTGGCGCACGCCTCGCTCACGCTGACGGGACTCGACCGGCTCTTCACCCTCGTGATCACTCCGGCGGACGTGCCCCAGGGCCGCGGCAAGCCGGCGCCGGACATGTTTCTGGTCGCGGCACGGCACATGGGGGTGCCGCCGGCGCGCTGCCTGGTGTTCGAGGACGCGGAGCCCGGGATCATCGGCGCGCGGGCCGCGGGCATGCAGGTGGTGCATGTCCCCAGCCGCGGCCACGCCCCGACTCCGGCGACGTGAGGCCGGCCGGCGGTCAAGGCGCCGGCGTGTCGCCGGCGTCCCCGATCAGGCGATGGATGACAACCGTGTCGCCTTCGTGGAGGCCGGCGGTGGCGGCCGCGTCCGCCTCGCGTCGCGCCACCAGCAGGAAGCCGTCGGCGTCGGGGAAGGCGACCCATCCGCCGCGCGGCACGCTGGTGAAGTCGCGGCCGTAGCGCACGCGAAGGGTCTGGCCGTTCGCCGCCAGTTCGAAGGCCGTGCCGGTCGCGATGGACGCCTGGGCGAGATCGAGCGGCTGGGCGTTGAGCGTCACATTGCCGTAGACCGGGTTGATCTCGGTGACGCGGGCCTCGAAGCCGCCGTCGTTCAGCAACCGGACCTGCGAGGGCCCCGGGGCGGGTGTCTGCGTCGCATCAAACCAGCCCGGTGCGCCCTCGACGGGCGGCAGGGCCGGGGGCTGGCCGTCGATGCGCGTGAGGACGGCGCGGACCGCCGCGAGCAGTTCGCGCTGGTTGACGTTCACATGGCCGTCCCGCCGCACCTCCAGCAACACCGGCGCGACGGGACGGTCGAACGGCGCGGCCAGATAGCGGCGCGGTCCGTCGAGCTCGCTCTGGTTGGTGAGGAACACGAGCGGAATCTTCGGCTCGAGGCTGAAGGCGAGCGTGCCGCCGGGCTCGTGCGCCTGGAGCGCGGCGCCGACCGCCACCGCCCCCTGGCAGTGGTCGGCGAACTGCTCCGCCATCAGGGTGACGATGGCGCCACCCATCGAGGCCCCGACGAGGATCGTGACCTGCGGATCGCCATAGGTTTTGGCGATGTGCACCCACAGGTTCTCGAGGTCGGTGATGGCGTCGCGGACGATCATTCCGTTGCGGCGGTAGCTGGTGGTGGCGAGCATCCAGCCCTCGCCGAGCAGCGTCCGGTAGGCGAGCTGGCCCGGGTTGAGATCGGCGAGGAGCGGCGCGTGCTCGTCGCGCTGGCCGTGGGCGTAGAGCAGGAGGTAGCCGTTCCAGCCCGGCGGCCGCGCGATCGTGTATTTCGCGCCCTCGATCTCGCCGGTGTCGAGGCGGACCGCCGCCACGGCGGGCGGGCGCGGCGCTCCGCCGGCGGATGCCGGGAACACGGCGGCCGCGAGCGTCAGGAGCAGCAGCGCGAGGCGGCGCATGGCGGGCTCAGGCCGGCCGGGCCGCGGCCCGGCGCAGGCGGTCGTTGATCGCGGCGCCGGGGCCGCCGTCCGGCGCCAGGCTGGCATGCAGGCGCCGCCAGGATCCGCGGTCCAGCCGGCGCAGCAGTGCAAACAGCTTTCGTCCCGCGGCGGCCGGATCGCCGGCGGCGCTGAGCCAGAAGACGTTTTTCCGTCCGGCGGCCCACGCCGGCCGGCGGAAACAGATCCAGGCCTCGTGGCGCGCGCCGCGGTCGACCAGGGCCGGGGTGAGGCGGCGGTGAAGGCGGAGCGGACGGCGCGGGCTGTAATGGCGGGGCAGCTGGCCCGGCGCCAGCATCGGCGCCGCCGGGTCGCGGCGCGGATGCGCGCGCCGCACGGGTACCCCGAGCACGCGCGCGAGCTGGGAGGCGGTGATCACGCCCGGCCGCAACAACACCGGCCGCCGCGGGTTGCGGACGTCCACAATGGTCGACTCCAGTCCATGCCGGCACGGGCCGCCGTCCAGAATGTGCCGGATGCGTGTGCCCAGGCTTTCCCGCACGTGGGCGGCGGTGGTGGGGCTGAGGTAGCCGAACGGATTGGCGCTCGGGGCAGCCAGCGGCTCGTCGCAGAGGCGCAGCAGGCGCCGCAGCAGTGGGTGGGCCGGCATGCGCACGGCCACGCTGGGCAGCCCGGCGGTCACCAACGCCGGCACCGCGGGCCGGCGGGCCAGCACCAGCGTCAGCGGCCCCGGCCAAAACGCCCGGGCCAGGCGGGCGACGGCGGGGTTGGACCGCGCCACGCGCTCGAGCATGGGCAGGTCGGCCACGTGAACGATCAGCGGATCGTGGGCCGGGCGGCCCTTGGCGCGGAAGATGCGCCGGCAGGCGTCCGCGCGCAGCGCGCAGGCGGCGAGGCCGTAGACGGTTTCGGTCGGCACGGCGACGAGCCCGCCGCGGCGGAGGACGCGGGCGAGACGGCGCAAATTCGCGGGGGTGCCGCGGTAAATCGTGGCGGCCATGGCGCAGCTGAGCACAAAAAAGGCCGGAGCGGAAGCTCCGGCCGGCGGGGGCGGGCGGCGGTGCGGCGCCTTACTGGGCCAGCAGCATCGCGCGGGAGCGCTTGAGGGTCTTGGTGACCGCGCGCTGGTGCTTCGAGCTGAGGCCGGTGTACTTGCGGGGCAGGATCTTGCCGGTGTCCGTCACGCAGCGGTTGAACATGTGCGGGTTGGTGAAGGGGACTTCCGGCGGCGTGAGGCTGCGCGGCGTGGTTTCCGGTGTGGTCATGGCGGCGAAATTCAGGGAGGGGTGAGGCTGCGCCGCGGGGCGGCGTTGTCAACGCGCATTTTGTGCGACGGGACCGGGTTTTGAACCCGCCGTCCGTCCGCCTTTGGCGGGGGTAAAAAAATGGCGGAATCGAGGTTGAAACCGGGCGGGGAGTCGCGTATCCCGGGCCCCTTGTCACCATGCCTCGGTCCCCCTGCTCCGCGCGCGCCGAATCCCGCAGCCTTGGATTGCCTTGCACATTGGCAGGGGGGCCAAAAGATGAAACAAATCATCAGAAACCACGTCTGTTAGGGATCCCCCGGGTACCCGACACCTCCACCGTATGAATGTCAGTGTTTGGCGCGTCGCGTCCGTCTGGCGCGCAAGCTTCCACCTCCCCGCCTGGCGCGGCCTGCTGGCCGCGGCGGGGCTGTCGCCGGCGCTGGCCCTGGCGCAGACCAATTCGAACCCGCCGACCTATACCACCACCTACACGCCCTACACGTTCACGACGGTGGCCGGGTTGCCGGGCATCGGCAGCGTCGACGGCACCGGCAGCGCCGCCCAGTTCAACCACCCCGCCAGCCTGGTGGTGGACAGCCAGGGCAACACCTATCTGGTCGACACCAACAACAGCACCATCCGGAAGATCACCCCGGCAGGCGTGGCCACGACGTTTGCGGGGTCGCCGACACTCACCGGCACGGCCGACGGCACCGGGACCGCGGCGCGCTTTCTGGATCCGACCGGCATTGCGATGGACGGGGCGGGCAATTTCTTCGTGACGGACTCCGGCAACGGCACGGTCCGCAAGGTCACGCCTGCGGGCGTGGTGACGACGCTGGCCGGTTCGCCGGATGTCGTGGGCGTGTCGGACGGCACCGGCACCGCGGCGAGCTTCGTCCTTCCGTTCGGCGTCGCGGTGGACGGCAGCGGCAACGTTTTCGTTTCGGACGCCGGGGCCAACACGATCCGCAAGGTGACTTCGGCGGGCGTGGTCACCACCTATGCCGGGGTCGGGGTCCTGCCGAGCCAGGGCTCCACCGACGGCACCGGCAGCGTCGCCCGCTTCAACCAGCCCCGCGGGGTCGCCCTCGACAGCGCGGGCAACATCTACGTCGGGGACTCCGGCAACCAGACGATCCGCAAGATCACGCCGGCGGGGGTGGTGAGCACTCTGGCCGGAACCGCGGGCGTGCGCGGCACGCAGGACGGCACGGGGACAGGCGCCCTGTTCTTCGGGCCGGGTTACGTGGCGTCGGACGCGAGCGGCAACGTCTTCGTGGCGGACGCCTCCAACGCCGTCATCCGCAGGATCACGTCGGCGGGGGTGGTGACCACCCTGGCGGGCGCCGCGGGTTTCGCCGGCAGCACCGACGGCACGGGCACGGCCGCGCGGTTTGGCGCGCCGACCTCACTGGCGCTCGACAGCGCGGGCAACATTTACGTGACGGACAGCAGCAACAACACGATCCGCAAGGTCACCTCGGGGGGCGTGGTGACAACGCTGGCCGGTTCGACGGGCACGGCCGGGATCGACGATGGCACCGGCACCAAGGCGACGTTCAACAGCCCGATCGGGGTGGCGGTGGACAGCGGCGGCAACCTGTACGTGACCGACACCTCCAGCCATGACGTGCGCAAGATCACCTCGGCGGGGGTGGTGACCACCTTTGCGGGCTATGCGGGCGGCATCGGCTCCACCGACGGCACCGGCACGGCGATCCTGTTCAATTCCCCGCAGGGCATTGCGGTGGACAGCGGGGGCAACGTATACGTGTCGGACACCGGCAGCAACACGATCCGGAAGATCACCCCGGCTGGTGTGTCCTCGACGCTCGCCGGCACCGTGGGGATCAAGGGCGCGGTGGACGGGACGGGCACGGCGGCGAAGTTCAATTTTCCCACCGGGGTGGCGGTGGACAGCTCGGGCACGATCTATGTGGCCGACAACGGCAACAACACCATCCGGAAGGTGACCGCCGCCGGCGTGGTGACCACGGTCGCGGGAGCGCCGAGCAACGCGGGCCGGGCCGACGGCACGGGCAGCGCCGCGCAGTTCAATTATCCGGCCGGCATGTGGCGCGACAGCTCCGGCAACCTCTACGTGGCGGACACGGGCAACAACTGCATCCGGAAGATCGCGCCGGGAGCGGTGGTGACCACCGTTGCGGGTTCGGGCGCCGACCGGAGCAACCTCAGCCGGGACGGCCAGGCGATCCTCGCCCGGTTTGATGGCCCGATGGGCGTGGCGGTGGACGGCGCCGGGAACATTTTTGTCGCGGATACGAACAACAGCGAGGTCCGCTTCATCACCCCGGCGGGCGTGGTCAGCACGATCGCGGGCGAGGCGGGCGTGCGCGGCCTCGCCGACGGCACCGGCGCCGGCGCCCTGCTCAACCAGCCGGAGGGCATCGCGGTGGACGGCTCCGGGGTCGCCTACGTGGCGGACACCTACAACAACGCGGTGCGCCAGGTGACCTCCGCCGGCGTCGTCACCACGCTGGCCGGCACGGCCAGCAGCCGCGGCAGCGCCGACGGCATCGGCAGCGCCGCCCGCTTCAGTTCGCCGCGCGCCACGGCGGTCGACGCGAGCGGCAACGTCTACGTGGCCGACACCTTCAATGACACCATCCGCAAGCTCACCCCCGCCGGCCTCGTCACGACCCTGGCGGGCCTGCCCGGCACGCCGGGCAGCACGGACGGCACGGGCAGCTCGGCCCGGTTCAATTCGCCCGGCGGCGTGGCGGTGGATCCGTCCGGGAACATCTGGGTCGCGGACCCGGGCAACCAGCTGATCCGCCTGGTCTCGCCGGCCGGCGTCGTGACCACGATCGCCGGCGTCTCCGGTCCCGCCGGCAGCACGGATGGCACGGGCACTGGGGCGTTGTTCAGCTCGCCCACGGGGATCACGGTCGATAGTTCCGGCAACGCCTATGTGGCCGACACGAGCAACAACACGATCCGCAAGGTCACCCCCGGGGGCGTGGTCACGACCCTGGCCGGCTCCGCCGGGACCACCGGCACGCTCGACGCCGGCGGCACGGTGGCGACCTTCTCCGGCCCCACCGCCGTGGCGGTGGACAGCGCAGGCACGGTCTACGTGGCCGACACCGGCAACCACACGATCCGGAAAGTGACCGCGGGCGGCGCCGTCTCGACCTTCGCGGGCATGGCGGGCACGCGGGGCTCGGTGGACGGCGCCGGGACGGCGGCCGAGTTTGACTCTCCCGGCGGCGTGGCGGTGGACAGCGCGGGCAACGTCTATGTGTCTGACACGAACAATTTCACGATCCGCAAGATCACCTCGGCGGGCGTGGTCAGCACGCTGGCCGGCCAGGTGGGCAGCGTCGGATTCGGTGACGGCACGGGCAGCGCCGCCCGCTTTAGCTATCCCCAGGGCATCTCGCTGGACAGCGCGGGCAACCTCTACGTCTCGGATTCCCAGAACAACATCATCCGCGAGGTCACGCCCGCCGGCGTGGTGACCACGCTCGCCGGGTCGGCGTTTGTCGGCACCAAGGGCGCTGACGATGGCGTCGGCCGCAACGCCCGGTTCAACGAACCCAACGGGATCGCGGTGGACCACGCGGGCAACCTGTATGTCGGCGACACGTTCAACGCCACGGTGCGCATGATCGCGCCCGACGGCACGGTCAGCACGGTGGCGGGATCGCCCGGCAGCGAGGGCGCCGCCGACGGCACGGGCAACCTGGCGACATTCTTCCTGCCGGTGGGCGTGGCGCTGGACAGCAACGGCAACATCTTCGTGGCCGACGCCTACAACGCCACGATCCGCAAGATCGCCCCGGGCGGGGTGGTGACGACGCTGGCCGGCGCGGCGAATGTCCGGGGGAGCGTCGACGGCACGGCCTCGGACGCGGCATTCTTCCTGCCCAAGTCCGTGGCGGTCGATCCCTCCGGCAACATCTTCGTGGCGGACACCGCCAACAGCGTGATTCGCAAGGTCACCCAGGATGGGATCGTGACGACTTTCGCGGGCATCGCGGGGATCGCCGGCGCGATCGACGGCACCGGCAGCGGCGCCAGCTTCCGGGCACCGGGCGGAGTCGCGACCGACATCACGGGCAACGTCTACGTGGCCGACACGGGCAACAACGTCATCCGCAAGATCACGCCCAACCTGGTTGTGACCACGGTGGCCGGCTCGGCACTGAACGCCGGCGACCGGGACGGAACGGGCACCAACGCGTGGTTCGACTCGCCCACGGCGCTGACCGTGGACAACGCGGGCAACATTTTCGTCGCGGAGGACAACGGGGACACGATCCGCCGGATCACGCCGGCGGGGGTGGTCACCACCGTGGCCGGCATGCACGGCGTCATCGGCAGCGTGGACGGCACGGGCAGCGGGGCGCTGTTCAACACGCCGAGCGGGGTGGCGGTGGACAGCGCCGGCAATCTCTACGTCTCCGATACCTTCAACAACACGATCCGCAAGGGCGTGCCGTCATCGAGCACCAACTCCACGACCGGCTCGGGCTCCTCCGGGTCGGGCGACAGCTCCGGCAGCAGCGGCTCCGGCAGTTCGAGCGGCAGCGGGTCCGGCAGCTCCGGCTCCGGCAGTTCGAGCTCCTCGTCCAGCTCCAGTTCGAGTTCCTCCGGCTCGGGGTCGAGCGGCGCGGGCTCCGGAGGGTTGCTGGTTTATCCCTCCGCCCTCGCCGCGGACACCGCCGGCAACCTGTACGTGGCCGATGCCTCGGCCAATGTGATCCGGAAGATCACCGCCGGCGGCACGGTGAGCACGCTGGCCGGCTCGACCGGCGTCGCCGGCATGCAGGACGGCATGAGCGCCCTGTTTAACCAGCCGAACGGCGTGGCGGTGGATTCCGCCGGCAACGTCTATGTCGCCGACACCGGCAACGCCACGATCCGCAAGATCACCACGGCCGGCACCGTCTCGACCCTCGCCGGGGCCGCGGGCAGCCGCGGCAACGTCGACGGCACGGGCACCGCGGCGCAGTTCAATTATCCGGTCGGCCTCACCGTCGACGGCGCGGGCAATCTCTACGTGGCGGACGCCTTCACCGACACGATCCGCAAGGTCACGGCGGCGGGCGCGGTCACCACGGTGGCGGGTGCGGCCGCGGCCAAGGGCGACGCCGACGGCACCGGGACGGCGGCCCAGTTCAATTATCCCAGCGGGGTGACGGTGGACGGCGCGGGCAATCTCTACGTGGCCGACACCTACAACGACACGATCCGCAAGATCACGCCGGCCGCGGCGGTGAGCACGCTCGCCGGCTCGGCCGGGCTGAGCGGGACCAACGACGGCACGGGCCAGTACGGCCTGTTCAACCAGCCGGTGGGCGCGACGCTCGACGCCAGCGGCAATCTCTATGTCGCCGACACCGGCAACGCCACGATCCGCCGCGTCACGCCGGCCGGCGTCGTGAGCACGGTGGCGGGCGTGGCCGGCACCGCGGGCCTGGGCGACGGCATGGGCACCACCGCGCTCTTCAATCAGCCGCGCGGCATCGTGGCCGACGGCAGCGGCAACCTGTACGTGGCGGACACGGGCAACGCCGCGATCCGCAAGATCTCGACGAGCGGCGCGGTGACGACGATGGCGCTGACGGCGGCCTCCGCCACCAGCAGCGCGTCGAACTCCTCGAGTTCGGGCAGCGGCTCGGCGTCCGCGTCGGCCGGCGGCTCCTCCAGCGGCGGCGGCGGAACCGTCGATCCCTGGCTGGCGGGCGCGCTGGCGCTGCTGGGGGCGGCGCGATGGATGCGGCAAAAAAGCCGGCCCCGGCGCTGACCCGGCTCGCGGCAACGCTGGCGATCACGGCGGCAGCGGGGCTGGCCTATGTCTGGCCGCCGCTGGCCGGCGCCTGGATCTACGAGCGGCCGGCAATCCTGGCCGGCCAGGTCTGGCGGCTGTGGACCGGGCATCTGGTGCACTACAGCTCCAGCCATCTGTGGCTGGATCTCGCAGTGTTCGTCGCAGCGGGCGGGTGGCTGGAGTGGATCCGGCCGCGGGCGGCGCGCTGGTTCTACCTGCTGGCGCCGCCGGCAATCTCGGTCTTGCTGCTCGGGGCCGAGCCATCGCTCGAGCGCTACGCCGGGCTTTCCGGAGTGGCGACGGGCGTGCTGGTGCTGCTGGCGCTGGTGCAATGGCGCCGCGACCGGGCGGCGCCTTGGTGGTTCTGGCCGTCGGTGCTGGTGCTGGTCGCGGTGAAGATCGCGCTGGAGGCGGGCGGACCGGCGCCGCTGTTCGCGCGGTTTGACCCGGACGTGCGCGTGGTGCCGATGGCCCACCTCGGCGGGGTCGCCTGCGCCGGGATTGCGTATCTGGCGATAGGGTGGCGGGGCCGCCGGCGCGCCGCGTGAGGCATGGAGGACTTCGACCTTTCCAATTCAGTGGCGGCCCCGGTATAACTTCGGCCCATGCCGGGCCTCCTCGACTCCCTCGCCGACCTGCGCCGGGCCGCGCACGCCGAGCTCACCGGCGACATCCTGCCCTATTGGGCGCGGCACGGCTTCGAGGCCGACGGGCGGCTCACCGGCATGGTCACCTGCCGCGGCGAACGGGTGGACGACGTGCCGCGCCACGTCGTGATCTGCGCGCGGGTGCTCTGGACTTTCGCGGCGGCGCTGCGACAGCTCGGGCCTGATCCCGCCTGGCGCCGGGCGGCGGAGCAGGCGCGGGCCCAGCTGCTCGGACCGTTCCGGGACGCGTCCCGGGGCGGGGTGTACTGGAGCCTCGACGCGGCCGGCCGGGTGGTCTCGGACAAGAAACAGGGTTACGCCCAGGCCTTCGCGATCTACGGCCTGGCGGAGTGGCACGCGGCCACCGGCGAGGCGGGGGCCCTGGCGCGGGCACAGGAGCTCTTCGCACTGCTGGAGCGCCACCTGCACGACCCGCGGCACGGCGGCTATTTCGAGGCGTGCACCGGCCGCTGGGAGCCGCTGGCCGACCTGCGCCTGAGCGAGGTCGAGCCCAACACGCCGAAGTCGATGAACACGCTGCTGCACGTGCTCGAGGCGTACACCGCGCTGCTGCGGGTTTGGCCCGAGGCCCGGCTGCGCGCGCGCCTGACCGAGTTGGTGACGCTGTTTCTCGACCGCGTCTACGCCGCGCATCCCGCCCCGCACTGCCGGCTGTTCTTCGCCGCCGACTGGCAGTCGGCCGACGGCGTCGTGTCGTTCGGTCACGACATCGAGGCGAGCTGGCTGCTGGGCGAGGCGGCCGACCTGCTGGGTGATCCCGCCCTCGCGGGGCGGGTGCAGGCGGTGGCGCGGGCGCTGGCCGACGCGGTCCTGGCCCACGGCATGGATGCGGACGGCGGCGTGTTCCACGAGGGCTGGGACGGACGGGTGACCGACGCGGACAAAAAATGGTGGCCGCAGGCGGAGGCGGTGGTCGGGTTCCTCAACGCCCACGCGCGGACCGGCGAGGCGCGGTTTCAGGCGGCGGCGCTGCGCAGCTGGCGGTTCATCGAGGACCGGATCATCGACCGCGATCTGGGCGAGTGGCGGCCGGGGGTGGATCGCGCGGGCCGGCCGAAGCCGCCCTATCCGGAGTTTCGCGACGGCTACAAGATCGGCCCGTGGAAGTGTCCCTACCACAACGGCCGGGCCTGCTTGGAGATCCTGCGCCGCGTGCCGGCGTGACGAGGCGGCGACCGACCCGCTGGTATCCCCGCCCGGACTTGAACCGGGATCGGCGGTTTAGGAAACCGCTGCTCTATCCTGTTGAGCTACAGGGACGGGTCGGCAGACATTAAGACGTTTCGGCGGACATGAAGCGACTTTTCCGGGCGGGCGTCGAGCGCGTTTGGGGCGGACCGGCGCTTCGCCCGTTGCAGAAAGCGGCGCTTTGCGCCTAGGGTAGGCGGATCCCGCCGCCCATGCCCGCCCCCGTCTCCGTGCGCCGCGCCGCCGTCGTCCTGCCGACCTACGAACCGTGCGCTCCGGACCGGAATCCGATGTTCCTGGAAAAACGGGTCTACCAGGGCTCGAGCGGGAGCGTCTACCCGCTGCCGTTCACGGACCGGATCGCGGAAAAACCGGTGCCGCGGCGGTGGGACGCGGTGTGGCTGGAAAACGAATTCCTGCGCGTGATGATCCTGCCGGAGCTGGGCGGGCGCATCCACCGGATCACTGACAAGACCAACGGCTACGACCTGCTCTATTACCAGGCGGTGATCAAACCGGCGCTGGTCGGCCTGGCGGGGCCGTGGATCAGCGGCGGGATCGAGTTCAACTGGCCCCAGCACCACCGGCCCTCAACCTTCATGCCGGTCGACGTCGCGGTCGAGCGCCACCCCGGCGGCGCGGCCACGGTCTGGCTGTCCGAACACGATCCGCTGGCGCGCCTGAAGGGCATGCACGGCGCCTGCCTGCATCCCGGCCGCGCGTACCTGGAGCTGAAGGTGCGCGCCTACAACCGCACGGCCGACGTGCAGACCTTCCTCTGGTGGGCCAACGCGGCCACGCGGGTGCACGAGCAATACCAGTCGTTCTTCCCGCCCGACGTCTACTACGTCGCCGACCACGCCAAGCGTGCGATGAGCGCCTATCCGCGCTGCGCGGGCCGCTACTACGGCGTGGATTACGCCGCCCGGGGGCGCGCCGGCGTGCCCGCCGGCGAAAAGCCCCGGCGGTTCGTTCCGCCGCACTGCGACCCAGAACTCAAAACTCAAAACCCAAAACTCCCGTCCTACCGCGCCGACGATCTTTCCTGGTACGCCAACATCCCCGTTCCCACCTCTTATATGTGCATGGGCAGCCGGGAGGATTTCTTCGGCGGCTACGACCACGCCGCGCAGGCCGGAATCATCCACGTCGCCGACCACCGCATCGCGCCCGGCAAGAAGCAGTGGACGTGGGGCAACCACGCGTTCGGCTACGCCTGGGACCGGAATCTCACCGATGCCGACGCGCGCGGCGTGCACTGGCCGTACATCGAGCTGATGGCGGGCGTGTACACCGACAACCAGCCGGATTTCTCCTTTCTCCAGCCGGGCGAGACCAAGCACTGGAGCCAGTATTGGTATCCGATCCGCGCGATCGGACCGGCGCAGCACGCCACTCTGGATGCCGCGGTGAGCCTGCGCCTGGCGGCTGGCACCGCGCGGGTGGGCGTGGCGGTCACCGCGCCCCAGCGGCGCGCCGTGGTCCGCCTCGAAATCCGCGGCCGGCCGGTGGCGCGCTGGACGCGCGACCTGACGCCGGACCGCCCGCTGGTGGCCGGGGCGCGGATGCCGCGCGGCGGGCGGGCCGCCGACCTGACGCTGCGCGTGCTTGCGGCCGGGGGCCGGGAGTTGATCCGGTACCAGCCGCGACCGCCGCCACACGGCCCGGTGCCGCCGCCGGCCGGGGAGCCGCCCGCGCCCGAGGCGACGGCGGACGCCGATGAGCTCTACCTGACGGGCCTGCATCTCGAGCAATACCGCCACGCGACCCGTGCGCCGGAGGCCTACTGGCGCGAGGCGCTGCGCCGCGATCCGGGCGACGCGCGCTGCAATCTGGCGCTGGGCCGCTGGCACCTGCGCCGCGGCGAGTGGGCGGACGCGGAGCGGCACCTGCGCGCCAGCATCGCGCGCCTGACGGCGCGGAATCCGAATCCCGCCGAGGGCGAGACGTTCTATCAGCTCGGCCGCTGCCTGCGCCACCAGGGCCGCGACGCCGAGGCTGGTGAGGCCTTCGCCAAGGCGACATGGAACCAGGCCTGGCAGGCGGCCGGTTACCACGCCCTGGCCGAGATCGACTGCGGCCGCGGCGACTGGACGGCGGCGCTGGATCACCTGGAACGGGCGCTGGCGGTGAACGCCGGGAATCTGCGCGCGCGGGATCTGCAGGGCATCGTGCTGCGGCGCCTCGGGCGCGGCGCCGAGGCGGATGCGCGGCTGGCGGCGACGCTGGCACTCGATCCGCTCGACTGGTGGGCGCGGCACCTGCGGGGCGCCGCGCTGACGTGCGACACCCAAGTGCGCCTGGATCTGGCGCTGGACTGCGCCCGGGCGGGACTGGTCGCCGAGGCGCTGGACATTCTGGACGGGGCGAAACCGGAGCCGCCCAGCGGCACCGCGCCGCTGGTGGGCTATTATTGCGGCTGGCTGCTGGAGCGGCAAGGGAAGGCCGGCGCCGCGCGGCGCGCGCGGGCGGCCGCGGCCAAGGCGCCACCGGATTATTGTTTTCCCGCGCGCCTGGAGGAGATCGCGGTCCTCGAGACCGCGATCGCCGCCGACCCGCGGGACGCTCGCGCACCGTTCTATCTCGGCAACCTGCTTTATGCGCGCCGCCGTCACCAGGAGGCGATCGCCTGCTGGGAGCGCGCCGTGCGCCTGGAGCCGGCCAATGCGGTCGCGTGGCGCAATCTGGGCATCGGTTATTTCAACATCCAGCGACGGCCGGCCCGGGCGCGGACGGCTTACGAGCGGGCGTTTCGCGCCGATCCGGCGGACGCGCGGCTGCTGTTCGAACGCGACCAGCTCTGGAAGCGTCTGGGCGTGGCCCCGGCGCGCCGGCGGCGGGAACTGGAGCGGCACCGCCCGCTCGTGGAGACGCGCGACGATCTGTCGGTCGAGCTGTGCGCCCTCTACAACCAGACCGGCCGGCCGGCGCGGGCCCGGGAGATCCTCGCCCGCCGCCGTTTCCAGCCCTGGGAGGGCGGGGAAGGGCAGGCCCTGGGGCAGCACACCCGCGCGCATCTGCTCCTCGGCCGGGCCGCGCTGCGGCGCGGTGACGCCGCCGGCGCGAGGAAATGGTTCGAGGCGGCGCTGGCCGCGCCGGAAAACCTGGGCGAGGCGCGCCATCTGCTCGCCAACCAGAGCGACGTCCATTTCTGGCTGGGCGAGGCCGGCGCCGCCGCCGGCGACCTGCGGTCGGCGCGCGTCCACTGGACCGCCGCCGCGACGTTCCGGGGCGACTTTCAGGAGATGAGCGTGCGCACGTTCTCCGAGCAGACCTATTTCTCGGCGCTCGCGTGGCGACGGCTGGGACGGACGGCACGGGCGCGCCGCCTGTTGCGGGGCCTGCTCGGCCACGCCCGCCGGCTGGCCCGGACACCGGCACGGATCGACTACTTCGCCACGTCGCTGCCGACGATGCTGCTCTTCGACGACGATCTGCCGGCGCGGAGGATCACAACGGCGCTGGTGCTCGAAGCCCAGGCCCGCCTCGGACTGGGGCAGCGGACCGCCGCGCAACGCCTCCTCGCGCGAATCCTGCGCCGCGACCCCAGTCATGCCCTGGCCGCCGATCTCGCGGCGGACCGGTGAGGAAAAATTCGACCCACCGGGCCAATCCGTGCACTGGTTGTCCATGCGCCTGAGGAGATTTTCGCGATCGAGCCCGGCGGCCGTCGGCGCCGCCGTCATTCCCGGTTTCGCCGCGTTCCTGCTGCTTGCCGGCTGCGCCACTGGGCCGGGTGCCGCCGCACCGCCGTCGGCGCCGGATGCCTATGCCATCGGCGCGGACCTGTCGTTCCTGCGCCAGGCGGAGGCGCGCGGGGTCCGGTTCAAGGACGGCGGCGAGGAAAAGCCGGGGCTGCAGATCTTCCGCGACCACGGGTACAACTGGATCCGCCTGCGGCTGTTCCACACGCCGACCCAGTTGCCGAACAACCTCGACTACACGCTGGCGGAGGCCCGCGCGGCCCGGGCGCTCGGCTACAAGTTCCTGCTGGATTTTCACTACTCCGACACGTGGGCCGACCCGGGAAAGCAGTTCATCCCCAAGGCGTGGGAGGGAATGTCGCACGCCGAGCTGGTGGCGGCGGTTTTCGCATACACGCGCGACACGATCGCCCGCTTCCGCGAGGCCGGCGTGCTGCCGGACATGGTGCAGATCGGCAATGAGATCACCAACGGCATGCTCTGGCCCGACGGGCGGCTGCCCGACCATTGGGACCAGTTCGCCGAGCTGGTGCGGGCGGGCGTCCGGGGCGTCGAGGCGGGCAGCGCGCCGGCGGCGCGGCCGCGGATCATGATCCACATCGACCAGGGCGGAAGCCGGGCGAAGACCCAGGCGTTCTTCGACCGCTTCAACGCCTACGGAATCCCCTACGACGTGATCGGGCAGTCCTATTACCCCTGGTGGCAGGGTTCGCTGCTCGACCTGCGCGACAACCTCGCCTTCATGGCCGACACCTACGGCAAGGACATCATCCTCGTGGAGGTGGCCTACAACTGGAAGCCGTCCGAGTACCGCAACCACCCGGGGCCGTTTCCGGAGACGCCGGCGGGGCAGCGCGACTTCCTCGACGAGGTGAACCGGCTGGTGCTGGCCACGCCCCACGGGCGCGGCGCGGGTGTGTTCTGGTGGGAGCCGGCCGTCTCCGGCCCGCTCATCCGCCGGGGCATGTTCGACGACGCCGGCGACGCGCTGCCGGTGCTGGCGGTGTTCGACCGCTTCACCCGCGGCCGGCTGCCGGAGCACGATCCCTGAACGCCGCATGAGCACAGCCCCCGCCGCCGAGTCCGTTCCGCCGCCGGCCCAATTCAATCGGGGCTACATCTGGCTGATCTGCACGGTGGCCGCGCTGGGCGGGCTGCTCTTCGGCTACGACTGGGTGGTGATCGGCGGGGCGAAGCCGTTTTTCGAGCGCTACTTTCACCTCAACGATCCGGCCCTTTCCGGCTGGGCGAACAGCTGCGCGCTGCTCGGCTGCCTGGCGGGAGCGGTGGCCGCGGGCGCGCTCAGCGACCGGTTCGGACGCAAGCGCCTGCTGATCCTGGCCGCGCTGCTCTTCGCGGTGACCTCGCTCGGCAACGGTTCCGCCGCGACCTTCCGCGTGTTCGTGGCCTGGCGGATGCTGGGCGGCGTGGCCATCGGCCTGGCATCGGCCCTATCGCCGCTGTACATCGCGGAGGTCGCCCCGGCGGCGTGGCGCGGGAAGCTGGTGTCGGTCAACCAGCTCACGATCGTGGTCGGCATCCTGCTCGCGCAGTTCATCAACTGGTTCCTGGTGCGGGGGCTGCCGGCCGGGGCCGGCGACGAATTCATCCGCCACTCCTGGTACGGGCAGACGGGCTGGCGCTGGATGTTCGCCCTGACGGCCGCGCCCGCGCTGCTGTTCTTCGCCGGCATGTTCGTGGTGCCGGAGAGCCCGCGCTGGCTGGTGAAGAACGGGCGCCGGGAGCGGGCCGCGGCCGTGCTGGCGCGGATCGGCGGCGAGGCGCATGCGGCGGCGGAGGTGCGCGCGATCCAGGCCACGCTGGCGGCGGAGGAGATCCGGCACGTGCGCTTCCAGGATCTGCTGGATCCGCGGCTGCGGCGGGTCCTGGTCCTGGGCGTGACCCTGGCGGTGTTCCAGCAGTGGTGCGGCATCAACGTCATCTTCAACTACGCCGAGGAGATCTTCCGCGCCGCGGGCTACGACCTGTCGAGCGTGCTCCAGAACATCGCCTGGACCGGCTCGGTGAACCTGCTCTTCACCTTCGTGGCGCTGGGCACCGTCGACCGGTTTGGGCGCCGGCCGCTGCTGGTGGGCGGGGCGGCCGGGCTGGCCGTGATCTACACCGCGCTTGCGCTCTGCTACCACGCCGGCGTGCACGGGCTGCCGCTCCTGCTCCTCGTGCTGGCGGCGATCGGCTGCTACGCCATGTCGCTCGCGCCGGTGACCTGGGTGGTGATCGCGGAGATCTTCCCCAACCGCATCCGCGGCGCGGCGATGGCGGTGGGCGTGACCGCGCTCTGGCTCGCGTGCTTCGTCCTCACCTACACCTTCCCGCTGCTGAACCGGCGGCTGGGGGCGGCCGGCACCTTCGGCATCTACGCGGCGATCTGTCTCGCCGGCCTGGCCTACCTGCTGCGGTCGCTGCCCGAGACGAAGCAGAAGTCGCTCGAGCGCATCGAGGCCGAGTTGCTGGGCTCCTGAGCGAGGAGCCGCGACGGCGGGTGAGGCGCGCGCTGAAGGGATGCGGCGCCGGCCGGTGTTGTGCCGGGCAACCGCATTTGACCATGAGAACATCCCCTATGCTCGCTCTTGGAATCGGGTTGCTGCTGGCAGGCAGCGCCCCCGCGCCGGCCGCCGTCGACCGGCCGGACTGGCAGTCGTTGAAGGTCGTGGAGTCCAGCGACCCGGTATTCCCGCCGCGCCTGATGCAGCTGGCCGTGACGCAGGGAGAGGCGCGCGTCGTCATCAGCGTCGACCGCAAGGGTGCGCTCACCGAGTGGCTGGTGACCGGCTACTCCCGGCCGGAGTTCGCCACCGCGGCGGTGGACGCGATCAAGGAGTGGAAGTTCGAACCCGCGCGGCTGCGCGGCGAGCCCATGGGCGCAATCGCCGAGCTCACGTTCCAGTTCACCGCGCAGGGCGTGGTGGTGTCGTCGGTGAACCTCGCCGAACTGGCCGAAATCCAGACGATGCGGCTGCTCGACGGCCGGTACCGGTTCCGCGCCTGCGTGCCGGCGGAGCTGGACCGGGTGCCCGCGCCGCTCCGCACGGTGGCGCCGGCCTATCCCCGCGCGCTGGCGGAGCAGGGTGTGCGCGGATCGGTCAACGTCGAGTTCTACATCGACGAGACCGGCGCGGTGCGCCTGCCCAGTCTGGCGCCGGGCGAAAACCTTGAGCTCGGCAGCCTGGCCATCGCCGCGTTGAGCCAGTGGAAATTCACGCCGCCCACGTCCCGGGGCCGGGCGGCGCTGGTGAAGGCGGTGCAGACGTTCAATTTCAAGGACGGCAGCTGAGCCCGGCTGGGCCGGTGATTTAGCCCTAAACTAGGGCGGCCGCACTCGGCGC
Organism: Opitutaceae bacterium; assembly: GCA_035502155.1. Classification (GTDB taxonomy): domain Bacteria; phylum Verrucomicrobiota; class Verrucomicrobiia; order Opitutales; family Opitutaceae; genus Fen-1467. The sequence goes on along the minus strand of DATJUU010000118.1, from coordinate 18,362 downwards.
CGGCCCAACGGGACGCGAAGCGCGGCAGGCCGGGAGGCCGGATTCCGGAGCGGAGCACCGACGGAAAACAGACGTGCCCCGGTCCGGCCGGACTGCGCGACCGCAGCGGTCCCGAACGTGGATTTTCACTCGTGGCGGCGGGACGAAACACGCAGCGCCTCTGACCAGCGCCGACCGGGCGATGACTCCCGCCGCGCGGCGTCAGGCGGATGCCGCCGTCGGCGTCCGGCGGGCCGGGAACCGGATATTCCGGGACCCCGACCGGCGATTCCGGGGGCCGTGCAGTTTTATTTTGAGATTTAGCGATAAACCTGTTTGATGGCCAGCTTCCCATGAAGTTCAGCGACGGTGAATGGCTGATGCAGCCGGGAATTTCGGCTCACTACCCCATACAGGTGCATGAGGTGACCGCCGACGGCGACACGTTGACGGTCCACGCGACGACGCGCCCGGTGCGCCACCGCGGCGACACGCTGGGCGGGCCCCTGCTGACCATCCGGCTGACCGCGCCCGCGGAGGACGTGATCCATGTCAGCATCGAGCATTTCAGCGGCGGAACCGACCGGAAGCCGGGGATTCCGCTGCCGCCGCCGCCGCCGCCAAGGGTCACGATCGAGAACGGCCGTCAGGAAGCCGTGCTGCACGCGGGGCGGCTGGCTGTGCACGTGAGCAAGGACGGATGGGAGCTCGCGTTCAAGGCCGGGGGCCGGCTGCTGACGCGGACCGCCGGGCGCGGGATCGGGTACGTGCAGCATGCCGACGGGACCGCGTTCGTGCACGAGCGCCTCCACCTCGGCGTGGGCGAGTGCGTCTACGGGCTGGGCGAGCGCTTCACCGCGTTCGTGAAGAACGGCCAGGTGGTGGAGAATGAGAACCGGGACGGCGGCACGGGCAGCGAGCAGGCGTACAAGTCCGTGCCCTTCTACCTCACGAACCGCGGCTACGGCGTGCTCGTGGACACCACCGGCCCGGTGTCGTTCGAGGTGGCGTCGGAGCGGGTCTCTCGCGTGCAGTTCAGCGTGCCGGGCGAACGGCTCGACTATTTTGTCATCCACGGCCCGACACCGAAGGAGGTGCTCCGCCGGCTCACCCGGCTGACGGGGCGGCCGGCGCTCCCCCCGGCCTGGTCGTTCGGCCTGTGGCTGAGCACGTCGTTCACGACCGACTACGACGAGAAAACCTGCACCCGTTTCATCGAGGGCATGCGGGCGCGCCGGCTCCCGCTGCACGTGTTTCACTTCGACTGCTTCTGGATGCGCGCGTTCAACTGGTGCGACTTCGAGTGGGATCCGCGCGTCTTCCGCGATCCGGCCGGCATGCTGAAGCGCCTGCACCGGCTCGGCGTCCGGATCTGCGTGTGGATCAACCCGTACGTCAGCCAGCGCTCGCGGCTGTTCGCCGAGGGCCGGGCGCGCGGCTACTTCGTCCGCCGGACCAACGGCGACGTGTGGCAGACCGACCTGTGGCAGCCGGGCATGGCGATCGTCGATTTCACCAATCCCGCGGCGGCCCGGTGGTTTGCCGGCCACCTGCGGCGGCTGTTGGCGATGGGCGTGGATTGTTTCAAGACCGACTTCGGCGAGCGCATCCCGGTGGAGGACGCCGTCTATCACGACGGCTCGGACCCGGCGGGCATGCACAATTTCTATCCGGTGCTGTACAACGCGTGCGTCTTCCGGCTGCTGGAGCGGGCCCGGGGCCGGGGCGAGGCGGTGGTGTTCGCCCGCTCGGCCTACGCCTCCGGCCAGCGTTTCCCGGTGCACTGGGGCGGCGACTGCTGGTCGACGTTCGAGTCGATGGCGGAATCGCTGCGGGGCGGGCTGTCGCTCGGGCTCTGCGGGTTCGGCTTCTGGAGCCACGACATCGGCGGCTTTGAGGGTCAGGCGCCGGCGGCGGTGTACAAGCGCTGGGTGGCCTTCGGCCTCCTGTCCTCGCACAGCCGGCTTCACGGCTCGTCGTCCTACCGCGTCCCGTGGAACTACGACGAGGAGGCCTGCGACGTGCTGCGGCTTTTCACCCGGCTCAAGTGCCGGCTCATGCCCTACCTGTACGGACAGGCGGTGACCGCCCACGAGGAGGGGCTCCCGCTGATGCGCGCCATGGTGCTTGAGTTTCCGGACGAACCCGCCGCCGACACGCTCGACCGGCAGTACATGCTGGGTGACTCGCTGCTGGTGGCGCCGGTGTTCACCGCGGAGGGGACCGTGAACTACTACCTGCCCGAGGGGCGGTGGACGCATCTGCTCACCGGGGAGGTCGAGACGGGCGGCTGCTGGCGCCGGGCGCAGCACGGCTTTCTCAGCCTGCCGCTGTTTGTGCGGCCGGGGACGATCCTGCCGGTCGGCGCGGTGGAGGACCGCCCCGACTACGATTTCACCGCCGGCACGACCTTCCGCGTGTACGAACTCGCGGACGGCGCCGAGGCGGTGTGCCGCGTGCCGACTCTGCGGGGCGGCGCGGGGATCCGCCTGGCGGTGCGCCGCGAGCGGCGGGTGCTCGAGGCCCGGCTCAGCCCGGCGGCGGCCGGCCGGCCTTGGAAACTCCAGCTGGCCGGCGTGTCGCGCGTCGCCGCGGTTGAAGGCGGCACCGCGGAGAAGCAGCCGCTGGGCGTGGAGATCACGCCGGCCCGCGGCGTCCGGCGGCTGCGCGTCACGCTCGCGCCCGCCTCCTGAGGTGCGCCATGCCCCGTTCCCGGAAAAAGAAACCCGTGCGCGCCGCCACCCTCGCGGACGTGGGTCGCGCCGCCGGCGTCTCGGCCATGGCGGCCTCGGTGGTGCTCAACGGCGCGCGCTCGTCCTCGCGGATCGCGGCCGGGACGCGGGCGCGCATTCTCGCGGCGGCGGCGCGGCTGCGTTACCGGCCGAATGCGGCCGCGCGCGCGCTGGCGGAACGCCGGATGCACACGCTGGGCGTGGCGACCGTCGTCGATATTGGCGGCGCCCTGAACCATTATTTCCTCGAGGTGTTCAACGGGATCCTGGAGGCGGCCACCCGCCACCGGCAGAACACCTCGGTCTTCACGCTCTCGGACTGGGAGCGCGATTCCGCCCGGCTGCCCGGGCTGTGCGACGGCCGCATCGACGGCCTGATCCTCATCGCCCCGGTCCTGTCGCCCGAGGCCGTGCGGGCGCTGCCGGACCACACGCCGTTCGTGGCGCTGCACTCCAACGTGCCGATTCCGGGCTCGGTGAACCTGGAGAGCGATGAGACCACCGGCGCCTTCGAGATGGTGCGCCACCTGATTTCCCGGGGCCACCGCCGGATCCTGCACCTCACCGGCAATCGCGGCCTGCTCGGCGCCGAACGGCGCATCCAGGGGTACAAGCGCGCGCTCGGCGCGGCCCGGATCCCGTTTGAACCCTCGCTGCTGGTGGACGCCGGCTACACCGTGGACGAGGGCCGGCGGGCGATGCACGGCTGGCTGGACCGGTCCGCGGGCCAGACGCTGCCGCAGGCGGTCTTCTGCGGCAACGACGCCTGCGCCATCGGCTGCCTTGAGGCGCTGGCGGAGGTCGGCTTCCGGGTGCCGGAGGATGTCTCACTGGCCGGGTTTGACGACACGCTGGTGGCCCGGACCACGGTACCGCAACTGACGACCGTCCGGCAGCCGCTGCACGCCATGGGCAGCCGGGCGGTGGAGGCCCTGCTGGCCCGCCTCCATCACCACCACAGCCAGGGCGCGCCGACGGCGCAGGAAACGATCGTGTTCCCGACCGAGCTGGTGTGGCGGGCGTCAGTCGGCGCGCCCGCGGCCACGCCGCGGATGGTGCCGTCCCCCTAGTCGACCAGCAGGGTGAGGGCGAGCAGGGCGAGGGTGGTCTCGAGCGCGGGGTTGGAGCGGATGTACAGCGTCGTCAGCTCGGCCTCGGGAAACGGATTCGCCCACTCGAGCGTGTAGAGGTAGCGCTCGTAGTCGAACGGGTCGCCGTTTTCGGTGATCACCAGGTGGCGCACGCCGACGCCGTTGAACTGCGGAAAGTCCGGCCACCAGTCCTGGATGTTAGGCGGCGGGGCGCCGGCGGGCAGGTCGCCCAGGCCCCGGGCGACGAGCGGCACCGAGATCGGGCGCCGGCCGGCGAGGTAGAAGTCGTACCACGCGAAGGGCATGGGTTCGCCGGCGTAGCCGCAGGCGTGCAGGAAATACACCGCCCGCACCCGCCGGCGGACCGGCACGGCGATCTCGACGGGGAGGACACGTCCGGCGGTGGAGAGGGAGCGGTTCGAGCGGAGCACGATCGCGCCCTTGCCGTGGTTTTGGTGCTCGTCGAGGACATCAAACGTCACGCCGTGGATGGATTTGCGTCCGGGGCCGAAATGCAGCAGCGGCAGGTGTCCGAGCCAGCCGTTCTGGTGGGAGAGGGAGCGGTTGGCCAGGCCGCTGAGATCGAGCGGCGCCAAGGATCCCGGGCGGGCGCCGGCGGCGAGCCGGTGTGGCTGCTGCCAGCTCTCCTCGGCCTCGCGCAGGCGCTGGTCGCGGGCCTGCGGCCAGCGGCGCGAGGAGGACCGTCCCGGCGGGATCCCGGGTTCGGCGGCGGGGCTGGGGGTGGTGCGGGGGGCGACGGAGGCGCGCAGGCGCAGCGTGGCCTCGAGGCGCAGCCGTTGTCGGGGCAGGAGCCGGCCGGTGCGCCGGATTTCCAGCATGTTCTGGCAGAGCAGATCCAGGGCGGTGTGCCCCAGGGTGCGGGTGTCGAAGCCGGCGCAGGTCACTGAGGGCTGGCTGTTGCGCGCCACGGGGGAGTCGCCCACGCAGACCAGCGAAAGGTCGCGGGGGATGGCGATCTGCTCCTCCTTGGCGGCGGCGAGGAACGGTTCGACCTGGTAGGCGTCGAAGAGCACCAAGGCGGTGGCGGCGGGATATTGCAGCCGGATCCGTCGCAGGGACAGACGGATGATCTCGCGCGTGTGGGCGCTGAGTTCCTGCTTCTGCCGCGCGGAATCCTGCATGCCCAGCCGCAGACAAGCGCCCTCGTAGGCCTGCCGGATGGCGGTGGAGCGGTCGCCCAGGCGCAGCGACCCGAGGTACACCATGTTGGTGTGGCCGAGGCTGCTGAGGTGCGCCACGAGGCTGGCGGTGGCGCCCTGCAAATCCTCGGTCACCAGGTTGTGGCCGGGCGGCGCCTCCTCGCACACGACATAGGGGATCCGCAGGCGGTCGAATTCCGCCACCTCGTTGTCCCATTCCCATCCGCTTTCGCCCAGGAGGCGGAAGATGACCCCGTCGACCCGGTCCTGTGCGGCCAGGCGCAGATTGTGGCGGAAGATGTCCCGCCCGTTGCAGAAGATCTCCTCGACCGTGACGCCCCGCCGGGTCGCCTCCTCCGGCAAGGTGGTGAGCCGGGCGGTCGGGTGGGTGATAACCACCAGGCGCGCGCCCGTCAGTGATCCGGCCTCGGTGTTGGCCGCGGCCGGCATCAATTTGTAGCCCTGGCGGCGCAACCGGCCGGCGGCGATCAGGCGCTGGGCGGCCCGGTTGACCGCCGACTGGCTGACGCCCCAGCGCAGGGCGAGTTCCAGCTCGGAGGGAAAGACGGCCGACGTCCGGCCCTGCTGGTCGCGGAGTAATCGCTCGTAGCCGCTGAGCGCGAGGTCAACCGGCCGTTGGCGGGAGGCCGTCTTCATTTAATGCATTAAATCGGTGAAAAAAGGGCTCCGATGGCAATCCCGGAATTGAAGCCGCATCGGCGACGATCCACCAATCGTGCCGTTAGCCGTTGTTTTCGAGCCTGTGGGCTAATCCAGTGAGCGTCTCATCTTAGTTTGAGACACCAGGCAACCCCGAATGGTTTCGCTCCGAACCAAGACTCCAAAACTAGTATGAACACCAAGCATGACCCACAAGAGCGGCGGCATATCCTGCCGTGCCGTCTCCGTGGGGCGGGTGCGTTCTGCGCAGCCGCCCTTTTTGCCAGTGCGATTGGTCCGAGAGTGCTCGGCCAGGCCGCTCCAGCGCCAAGCGCCACGGCGGATCAGACGAGTACGCCGGCTCAGGCTCCGGTCGCGACCCCTGCGGCGGAATCGCAAGAACAGGTGGTCCACATGAATCCCTTCACCGTGACGGCGGAAACGGAGGGCTACCAGGCGGTGGACACACTCGGCGGCGCGCGCGTCGCGACCAAGCTGGTCGACACGCCCTCGGCTTTGTCGGTCATCACCAAGTCCTTCCTGGACGACCTGGGGATCACCAATGCGCAGGAACTCCTGATCTACACGACCGACACCGAGGTCGCGGGCCTGAACGGCAATTTCTCGGGGGTCGCCTCCCGGGGCATCGGCGTCAGCAGCAACGCGGAGGCCGCGCGGCTCCTGAATCCGAATTCCATCAACCGGGCGCGCGGGCTCACGCCGATGGACAACACGCGGAACTATTTCTCGAGCGAGATTCCCTGGGATTCCTTCAACATCAGCCGGGTCGACATCTCCCGCGGCCCGAATTCCTTCCTGTTCGGCGTCGGCAGCCCGTCGGGCATCGCGAATTATTCGACCAACGAGGCGATCATCGACAAGAACCAAGGCACGGTCGAGGCCCGCTACGGCAGCTTCGGCAGCACCCGCGAATCCTTGGATCTCAACCGATCGATCGTGCCGGGAGAACTGGCGATCCGGGTCGACCTGTTGAATGACGACACCCAGTACCGGCAGCAGCCGGCGTTCAATCATGCCAAGCGCGCCTATGGGGCCCTGCGCTATGACCCGAAGGCCCTGAGCACGGACTCCAGCCATTTCTCCATCAAGCTCAACGCCGAGAGCGGACAGGTGCGTTCCAACAACCCCCGCGAGCTGCCGCCGATGGACTTCATCACAGGCTATTTCTCCGGCGGTGGCCTGAACAAGGGCGGTTACGATCCGTTCCTCTACAACACGAACCAGCAGCTCGTCGGGGCCGGTTCCTTCTCGGGCTCGGGTGCAGCCCCCGCGGCCCCGTCCCTGAACCCGTGGGTCAACGCCCAGGATTATCACTATCTCTGGCCCGGTCCCAATGCGGCGTATGTGTACGATGCCAAGACCGGTGCCCTGTTGCAGTCCTCGACGACCTTCAACGGCGCGGTGGGCGCCAATGGCCTCGGCATCGGCGGCTTCCCCCAGGCGGCCCCGCTCTACGTCTCGGGCTTTGCCAACTACGCCAAGACCGTCAACTACCGCAATTCCAACCTGTTCCCTGGAGCCTATGCCGGGACTGTGACGTACAACGACAAGTCGCTGACGGACCCGTCGATCTTCAATTTCTACGACAGCCTGATCGACGGCCCGAACAAGCAGGAATGGCAGAACTGGAATGCGTTCAACGTCACGATGGAGGAAACGCTCCTCAATGGACGGATCGCGATTCAGGGCGTGGTGGATCACCAGGAGTTCGATGAAGGCTCGGTGTCCATCTTTGGCTACACCGAACCCTTCATCTCGGTCGATCTGGATGCCTACCAGATCAAGTACCCCTCTTGGCTGCCGGGACTGGCCGTGACCAACCCGAATGAGGGCCGGCCGTTTGCCGCGAGCGACTTTGGCTCGGGAGCCGGCAGCACCAAGTACATCCACGACAACTACCAGCTGACGGCCAACGGAGATCTGCGCTTCGACGATTTCCTGGCCAAGAGCCCGCTGACGGAGTTTCTCGGCCACCACTCGTTCACGGCCTTGGGCAGCGAATACCGGACCCAGGAGGAAGACCGGCATTGGGACACGTATGCGACGGACACGACGTTTGCCCAGCTGATGGGCTCCGGAACCGGCAGCATCTCGGGCAACCGCGTGCCGGACTGGGTGGCCTACCTCGGGCCCAGCCTGGCCGGCGTGTCGTCCCCCTCCGGGCTGAGCCTCGGGAACATCGCCAACCTGGTCGCGCCGACCAGCGGCACCACCAGCTACTTCAGCAACACGTGGACCGCCACCGGGGTGAATCCCTCCGATCCGTGGGCCAACCCATCCCCGTATCGAACGGGCACCGAGACCCAGTCCGACAATCCCGCCAACTACAAGGGCTGGACGACCACGCCGGTCAACATGCTCAACTGGCACGACAACATCAATGATCTGTATACCTCGGGCAACAAGACCGAGCAGACCCTGAAGTCGGCCGCCCTCATGTACCAGGGGCACCTCTGGGACGACATCATCATCCCCGAGTGGGGCTGGCGGCGGGACACGATCACGCAGCGGTCCTCCAACGCGCCGCTCGATCCCAACACCCAGGTCGCCAGCATGAATTATGGGATTTCGGGCAGTGACACCAAATTCAGCACGAATTCGACGAGTTGGGGCCTGACCCTGCACCTGCCGAAGTCGATCCGCGGCAAACTGCCGCTGGGCACGGACGTGAGCGCCTATTATTTCCGGGGCAACAACGAGACGCCGAAGGTGCGCTATGCGTTCGATGCCAGCCTGCTGCCCGCCGAAACGGGCCGGACGGACGATTACGGCATCCAGGTGGACACCCTGAACGGCCACGCCACGCTGCGGCTCACCTACTTCAAGACCCTCGACAAGAACGGTCAGGCGGGTTCGGGGGCGGCGGATCCCCTGGGGAACAACGGTTATTATCTGTATCTCCTGCCGGCGTGGATTGCCGGCGACGCGGCCTCCAACGCCATCGGCCTGGCCGGGCAGGACCAGACCGGCAGCTCCTGGTTCTGGAACTGGGCGAACAACGCCGGCGTGTCCGGCGTCGGCTACGGCGATTACTCGTCCTCGGCCTTCCTGAATTCATCCCAAACCGTGGCGGAAAAGGCGGCCGTCGCCTCGCTCCAGCAGAATTTCGCCAAGTACTTCCCGCAGTCCTTCTTTGATGCCTACGGTCTCGGCGTCAATGTGGCCGCGGTCACGGCGGGGAACTGGGCCAACGTCTTCAACAATCCGGCCGCCTTCCCATACCCGTGGGTGGTCTCCAACACCGGCGGCGGCAAGATCAACGGCTCATTCCCCATCATCAGTCAGGACATCGAGTCGAAGGGCTATGAGCTCGAGGCCACGGTGCGGCCGGTCAGCAACTGGGATCTCACCTTCAATGCCTCGAAGGTGAATGCCGTCCAGACCGCGCTGGGCGCGGCGGACTCCGCCTTCATCCAGCAGGAATACGCGTTCTTCAGCTCCCCGGCGGGCCAGATGCCTCTCTGGGGCGGCACCAACGCGGTGGGCGGCCGGGTCTACGATTACTTCATTCAGAACATCTGGTCCGCCTATCAGCTCCAGACCGCCCAGACGGGCACCGCCCAGCCGGAGTTGCGGCAGTGGAATTTCAAGGCTGTCACGAACTACACGTTCAAGAACGGCCGGTTCAAGGGCTTCAATGTGGGCGGCGGCGTCCGCTGGGCGTCGAAGCCGATCCTCGGCTACGGCATCAGCCAGGTCACCGACCCGCTCGGCAACAAGTCGTGGATCATGGACGTCAACAAGCCGCTCTACGGCAAGATTGATGAACATGCCGATCTCTGGATCGGTTATCAGCACAAGCTGACTTCCAAGGTCGATTGGCGGATCCAGCTGAACATCCGGAACCTCACCGAGAAGGCGCATCTGGTCCCGGTCAGCGTCGAGCCGGACGGCTCCTGGGCGCAAATGCGCATCGAAGAGGGCCAGACGTTCGAGATCTCCAACAAGTTCATGTTCTAAGCGCGGCGTCCCGCCCCGGCCTGTCAAATTCGACCGTCCGCCCCCGTGGGCCAGGTTCGCCAGAGGAACCGCGGCCTTCGGGGGCGGATTTTGTTTTCGCACCGATGACCCCGGCGACCGCCTGACGCCGGCGGATCGGCCGGGTGGGCGCCCCCGGAGCACGCTTGCGGCGCGGCAGGGCGCGGGGACCCCTCCCGGAGCCGACGTTTCACGCTAAATCGGTCCTGTTCATTTAATGCATTAAATGCGTGAAAAAAGCGGCGGAGACCCCATCCGGGAATTGAAAGGGGCCTCCCGATAGCGCTCGAATGGGCGCAGTCCAGTTCATGACGAGAGTGCCTCCAGCCCTCTCGTACCCCTCTGTGGTACCCCTCGTGGGCGTTTTGGCGTTCTTGGGCGGTGCCACGCAACCCAGACTCCAACTAACACGTATGAACAGTGACAACGGGCCCAAGGCCCAGACCATCCGTATTGCACGGGCGGGCATGTCGTATGCCGTTGCCCTTTTTGCTTTGGTGATTACGCCGCGGGCGCTCTGCCAGACGGCGGCAAACCCGCCGCCCGCAGCGCCGGCCGCCGCCGAAGAGGAGCAGGTGGTGAAGATGGATCCCTTCACCGTGACGACGGAGACCGAGGGCTACCGGGCGGTGGATACGCTCGGCGGCGCGCGCGTGGCGACCAAGTTGGTCGACACTCCGTCCGCCTTGTCAGTCATTACGAAATCGCTGATGGACGACGTGGGCATCACCAATGCGCAGGACCTCTTTATCTACACGACCAACAACGAGGTCGCGGGTCTGTACGGCAACTACTCGGGGGTCGCCTTCCGGGGCAACGGCGTCAACAGCAATGCCGAGGCCGGACGGCTCCAGAATCCGACCGGGACCAACCGGGCCCGCGGACTCAGCCCCATGGACAACACGCGGAACTATTTCGGGAGCGAGATCCCGTGGGATTCCTTCAACATCTTCCGGGTCGACATCTCCCGCGGCCCGAACTCATTCCTTTATGGGGTCGGCAGCCCGTCGGGTATCTCGAACTATTCCACCAACGAGGCGGTCTTCAAGGATACGGGATCGATCGAGACCAAGCTCGGCAGCTTCGGCACCACCCGGGAGTCCTTGGATTATAACCGGGTGCTCATCCCCGAGCAACTCGCGGTGCGGCTCGACGTGCTGAATGACGACACCCAGTACCAGCAGAAGCCGGCATTCAATCATTCGCAACGCGCCTATCTGGCCCTGCGCTACGATCCGAAGACTTTGGACACGGCCGCCAGTCACATGAAGATCGAGGCCAATGCCGAGGTCGGACGGGTGCGGTCCAACAACCCCCGCGAGTTGCCTCCGATGGACTTCATCTCGGGCTACTTTGACGGAGTGGTGAACAAGAAGGGGTACGATCCCTTCTCCTACCCCACGGGTTCGCAGCTCGGCGGCGTCGGTACCTTCTCGGGCCTGTCGCCGTGGGTCAACGCTCAGGATTATCACTATCTTTGGCCCGGCCCCAATGCCGCGTTTGTGTACGATGGAAGGACCGGGGCCTTGCTGCAGTCCATGACGACCTTGAACAGTGTTCAGAGCGTGGCCGGCGGTACTGTCGGTAGCCTTCCCCAGGCGGCCCCGATGTATATTTCGGGCTTCACCAATTACGCCATCACCGTCAACAACCGGGATCCCAGTAAGTACGTCGGTGCCTTTGCCGGGTCGATCTACTACAACAACAAGTCGCTGACGGATCCGTCGATCTTCGACTTCTATAACAAACTGATTGACGGCCCGAACAAGCAGGAGTGGCAGAACTGGAAGTCGTTCAACGTCACGGCCGAGGAGAGCCTCCTCAATGGCCGGGTCTCGCTTCAGGGAATCGTCGACCACCAGGAATTCGATCAGGGCCAGGTGTCGATGTGGGGATACACCGAGCCCTTCATCACCGTCGATCTCGATGCCTACAGCATCATGTATCCCCCGAACTCGTTTCCCGGCTTGGCTGTAAAGAATCCGAATGAGGGACGGCCCCTCGTCGCGGGTGACTTCGGCTCCGGAGACAACAGCGCCCATTACATCCACGACAACTACCAGATCACCGCCAACTGGGATTTGCGGGTCGAAGATTACGCGCCCAAGAGCCCGTTGGCGTCGTTTCTCGGCCACCACTCGATCACCGCGCTGGTGGGCGATTATCGGACCCGGATCGAGAACCGGACTTGGGCTGGAAATGCGACGGATGTGGCCTTTGCGAACGCGATGGGCGATCCGCTGGGCCTCATTTCGGCCAACCGCGGAGTTGATTGGGTGTCTTACCTCGGACCCAGCATGGTCAACGCGACTTCGCCCGCCGGGCTGAACCTGAGCAATGTCGCCAACTACCTCCAGCCGCAGAGCGGCTCAATCCTGAACTTCAACGCCACGTGGAACCCCCCCGCCGGCGTGAATCCGGGTGACCCGTGGACGGATCCGGCAAATGGTGCCAGCACGCAGGCCAACAATCTCGCCAACTATCGCGGCTGGACGACCATGCCGGTCAACGTGCTCAATTGGCACGATGACATCAATGACCTGTATTTTTCGGGCAACCAGACCCTGCAAGTGCTGCAATCGGCGGCATTCATGTACCAGGGCCACCTGTGGGACGATATGATCATCCCCGAGTACGGCTGGAGACAGGACACGATCAAGCAAAGTTCCTCCAACGCCCCGTTGGATCCCAACACCCACGTCGCGAGCATGAACTACGGGATCACAGGTCCGGTCACCACGATCCGCACGAATTCAAACAGCTACGGCCTGACCCTGCACCTGCCGAAGTCCATCCGCGGCACTCTGCCGCTCGGCACCGACGTGAGTGCCTACTACTTCCATGGCAATAATGAGTCGCCAAAGGTGCGCTATGATTTCGATGACGGCCTGCTCCCCGCCGAAACCGGCAAGACCGACGATTATGGCATCCAGGTGGATACCCTCAACGGCCATGCCACGGTCCGGCTGACGGTCTTCAAGACCATCGATAAGAACGCTCCGGCGACTTCGGGTGCGGCAGATCCCCTCGGCAACAATGGCTACTACCTGTACCTCCTGCCGGCTTGGGGCGCGGCCGACGCGGCCGCGTTTGGACAGCAGTTGGCCGTGTACCCCGCCGCCCCCAACGACTGGGGTTTCACGAATTACCCGAATTACGGGAGCGAGACAGCCACGCACAATATAATCGTGGCTGCCGTTGCCGACTGGAAGGCCAACTTCGCCAAATACTTTCCGCAGTCGTTCTTCGATGCCTACGGCCTCGGCGTCAACGTGAACGCGATCACGACGGGCAACTGGGTCAATGTGTACAACCAGCCCAACGCCAGCCCGATCACCTTCCCGTGGAACATTGCCAACACGGGCAGCGGGAAGATCAACGGATCGTTCCCGATCATCAGCGAGGATCTCCAGTCGAAGGGCTATGAAATCGAAGCCACGGTGCGGCCGGTCAGCAACTGGGACCTCACGTTCAATGCCTCCAAGGTGAACACGGTTCAGACCGCCTTGGGCGCGTCGACAGTCGCCTTCATTCAGGCTGAGAATGCCTTCTTTAGCGGTCCGGCCGGTGACCTGCCGCTCTGGGGTTTCTGGGGCGGCGCCTGGAGCAAGTCGGGTTCGATGGATAATACTTTCCTGCAAAACATCTGGTCCGGCTACCTGCTGCAGAGTGCCCAGAAGGGCTGCCAGCAGCCGGAATTGTCAGTGTGGAACTTCAAGGCGATCACGAACTACAGCTTCAAGAGCAGTGCCTTGAAGGGCTTCAACGTGGGTGGCGGCGTTCGCTGGGCGTCGAAGCCAATCCTCGGTTACGCGCCCTCCAAGACCCAAGATGCGCTCGGCAACGACCTCTGGTACACGGATGTCACCAAGCCGCTCTATGGAAAGATCGATGAGCACGTCGATGCGTGGATCGGTTATCAGACGAAGCTGAGTTCCAAGCTGGATTGGAGATTGCAGCTCAATGTGCATAACGTCGGTGAGAAGCCGCACCTGGTTCCCGTCAGCGTCGAGCCCGACGGCACCCCGGCGCACCAGCGCATCGAGATGGGCCAGACGTTCGAGCTCTCCAGCAGGTTCATGTTCTAGGCCGGCAGATCCGCAACAACTGAACGAATTCATCCGCCCCCGACCTTCGGGGGCGGATTTTTTTATCGTCGCGCTGCCGGCCGTTTCGGCGCGCCGGGCGCGTTCAGGATCGCCTGGGCGCCGCGACCGGGCACACTGCCCTCCATGGCCGAGGAAACCAGTCCGGTGCACGCGCGGCTCGTGCAGCATCTGGTCGCCGCCGGCGTGGGCTTCCGCCAGCTCCATCATGCGCCCACGCCGACCTCGGCAGACGCGGCCCGCGCCCGCGACGAGCCGATCGGATGCGGGGCCAAGGCGCTGCTGCTGAAAACCGACGACCGGTTCCGGCTGTTTGTGCTGCCGGCCGACCGCAAGCTCGACTCGGCGCGGGTGAAACGCCTGCTCGGCCTCGGCCGCCTGCGGTTCGCCTCACCGGAGGAACTCCTTGCGCTCACCGGCCTCGTGCCGGGTTCCGTGCCGCCCTTCGGCGAGCCGATCCTGCCCTTCGAGCTGCTCGGGGATGCCGCCATCGGCACCGTCTACCCGCACGTGGCCTTCAACGCCGGCAGCCTCACCGATTCGATCATCATGGCCGCGGCGGACTGGGAGCGGGTCGCGCGGCCGGTGCGCCTGGCGCTGAGCGCCGCGGAGTCGTGAGCCCGGCGCGACGGCCCCGGATTTGACGCGAGCGCCAACCCGGCCGATCGTGCGGCCGCGGCCCCCCGCGTTGGTCCCCTCGGTCGATGCATTTTCCCGGTTCTCATTTTGCGCGCACCAGTTTCTGTGTCGCCGGGGTCTGGCTGTTCGCAGTCGCGTGCCTCGCGGCCGCGGATCTGCCGGCGGCCCGGCCGACGATCTGGGTGCTGGGAGATTCCACCGCCCGCAATTCCGGTCGTGGCCACAACGGCCAGCCGGTGGAGGGGTGGGGCACTCCGCTCGCCGACTACTTCGATCCGGCCAGGGTGGCGGTCGAGAACGTCGCCCATGCCGGCCAGTCCAGCCGCACCTATTACACCCTGCCCAACGACTGGCCGCGCGTCCGGCCGCTGATCCGGGCCGGCGACTTCGTCCTGCTCGTGTTCGGGATCAACGACGGCAGCCCGCCGACCATGGCCCGCTCACGCGGCTCCCTCCCGGGGCTCGGCGACGAGACCGTCGGCGTGGCGCGGGCGGAGGGCTCGGCGGAAACCGTCCACACCTACGGCTGGTACATGGCCGCGATGGCCACGGCGGCCCGGGACCAGGGCGCGCAGGTCTACCTGCTGACCGTGACGACGCGCAACATCTGGACGAACCCGAGGGTGCAGTTCCACGACGCCACTCCCGTCGGGCCGCTGCCGCCGGACTACGATCCGAAAGAGGATCGGATCGAGCGCGGCACCGGCGAAGGCCGGTACACCGCGTGGACCAGGGAACTGGGCGTGCGGCTGCACCTGCCGGTGCTCGATCTGACCAACCTGTGCGCCGACAGGTACGAGGCCATGGGTCGCGAGGCGGTCAACGCCTTCTACAGCGATCACAACCACACCTATGGTCCCGGCGCCGATTTCGTCGCCGCCACCATCGTTGCCGGATTAAAGGCATTTCCCCACAGCCCGTTCCTCACGCTGCTCTCCACCAAGGGCGTGGCGGTGCCGGCGGCCGCCGCGAAATACGTGGCGGAGAATCCACCGCCCGCGCCGTAGCCGGCGGCTGGGCCGGCCGCGTCACCCGCAGCCCCGCCGGGCCGGCGCCCTTACGCCGCCGCCTTGCGTCGCGCCCATAACTCGCCCGCCGCCGCGACCACGATCCCCAAAATCCCGAGCCAGAACATGGGCACGGTCTGGCGACCATACGGACATTCGTAGGTGAATTGCACCGTCGATGCACCCGCGGGGACCTCCACGGACTGGAACAATTCGTCATGCATCGTCACCGGAACCGGCGTGCCGTTGACGGTGGCTTTCCAGTTGGGAGTGAACGATTCCAAGCGTACGATCGTGGTGGGACGATCGCAGCGAACATCGACCTGGTCCCGGGAAATCGGGTCGATGTCGCAGTCCCGGCCGCTGAAATACGGGGTGTAGCCCGGCAGTTCGTAGATGGCCATCACCGGGCTGCGATAGACCAGCTGCATCAGGCCGGCGAGGTTCTCAAACGGCTCGGTCACGACATATTTGACCCCCGTCGCGCCGAAGGCGGCGAAGTTCCGCCGGAAGACCTCGTTGTTCGACGGATGTGAACCGCGCTGCCAGTTCGGCTTCGTGTTGGTGGGGTTCATGAACGGATCGAGGTGGTTCTGGAAATACCGGACCAGATTATTGTTCACCGGCATGTCGTCGTAATTCAGTTCCGCGGCATCAAACGCCGAGCCATAGTTGGGCAGGATCGGCCCGAGGGTGTAGAAGCGCTGGAGGCCGAGGTGATCGCGCAGGAAGGCCACGCCCTGGAGATCGAGGATGCAGTGGCGCGGCGCCGCGAGCAGCGGGACATTGAACAGGACGAAGGCTTCGAGCAGCCCGAGGGACGAGACCACCCACGCGGCGCGCCTCCCCAACTGCGCCGCCACGCCGCACACGAGCGCAAAGAGCGCGACAAACAGGAGGTTGGTGGCGGCGTAGGTGAAATGGAAGTATCCCCGGGCGGCGAAGATGCCCTGGCTCCGCGCCAAAATCAGCGCGGCGCACACGAGCGCCACCGCCAGGAGGGCCGGCGCCCAGAGGGAGGCCCGGGGCCGGACGAAGAGCTCGTGGAGCGCGGTCGCGGCCAGCACCACGAACGAAAACTCCAACGACGGCATGAGCCAGCGAACGAGCACGATGAGTCGCAGGACGGGAAGCCTGAGCAGGAGGGCGGAGGTCAGCGGCTCGCCGCAGATCTTGAGCAGACAGACCACGGCCCAGAGGCCGAAGCATTGCACGATCCGGTGGCGCCATTGCCAGCGGACGCCGGCGATCGCCAACACGACCAACGCGAACCCGAGATATCCCGCCGCCTTGCCCCAGTAGGAGGACTCCAGAGCCATGAGCGGTCCGTAGAGGTAGGGCACAATCAGGGCGCCCAGGCCGATGCGTGGATCAACGGACGCAAGGCCGGCATTGGCGCGGCCCTCACGGTAGGAAAAGGACAGAAAATCGGCGAACTGGCCGATCAGCGGAGCGATGAGCAGGACGGTGACCGCCAAGCCGAGCCCCAGTTTGCCCAACAGACGCCACCGGGCGGCCCGCGTCAGCTGGGACGCCCGGACCAGGAGGTAGATGGCAACGAGGAGATTGTCGACCAACGCCACTTCAGGGAATCCTGCATAGACGGACCAGACGGCGCCTGCGCAGAGGACCAGCCAGCCGCCCCGGACCCCCCGTTCGGCGGCGGCGATCGCCAGCTCCGCGCCAAGCAAGGCCATGGGGAGGAAGGCGACCGGATTATAGGCCGCATTGGCCATCCAGGCGTAGGTGCCGTTGAGTTCGAAGAACACCGCGCCGCAGAAGGACGCTGCCGGGCCCAGGCGGATCCGGCGCAGGTAGAAGAACGTGCAGAGCCCGGCCAGAATCTGCAGCGCGATATGGAAGTAGATCTGCCCGTCCGGCGATTTGAGGAGCAGGATGAACGGCAGGAACAGCGCGGCGCCCTGCATCTCGCCGCCCAGCGGGACGCCGGTGCCCTCGAAGTAGTTCCAGAGCGGCACCCGTCCCTGGAACCAGTCGTGGGCGGCGCGCGTGCCGAGCGCCTGCGCCGTGAAGCCCATATTTGACTCCAGCGTCGGCTGGCCCGGTCCTGCGATTCCGCCGCGCTGGATGTGGGCAAACAGCGCGAGCGGGATCTGCTGCCGCATCCCGAGGAAGATCTGGAAGCGCGCGGCGAACGGAATCGCGACGAGGGCGAAAACGATTCCATAGAGCCTGCCTCGGGTCATGCGATTGAAGATGAGCATGCCAGGATGCTTTTCGAGGCTGGAGATGGCAATACGCCGCCCGCCGCCGGCGGGTCGCCCACCTTGTGAGTCAGGGAGCTCCGGCGCGCCTGTGGCGCCAGGCGAGTCCACGCCTGGGGGCTCACCCACCGCGCCCCGGCTTATTCGTATGGCGCGCCAAGGCACCGGGCCCCATCTCGGCTCAAGGGGCCTTGCAGGTGCAAACCTAGTTGGATTTGTCCAACAGCTTCTTCTTCTGCGCCTGAAACTCCTCGTCCGTCAGGATCCCGCGTTTGCGCAGGTCATCCAGCTTCATCAGGTCGTTGTAGAGCTGGTCGGTCGCGGTTCGGGGCAGCGCGCTTTCCGCGGCTGCCGGCGGCGCCGCCGCCGGGGCCGGCGCCCCAAGCGCCATCTCCGCCCCCGCGGCCGGGAGGGGCGCACGAAGTTCCGGATCGTCCGCGTCCAGCGCCTTGAACACAATCTTGGCGTGGGCAAACCCGGTGAGGGGGACGACCGGATGGCTCGCCTCGGTGCTGATGATCTTCGGCTGCTTGTGGAGTTTGGCGCAATAGGCGGCGACATCCTCGAGGGCCTGCGCCTTCAGTTTCTCCGTGTTGCGCGTAAATCCAGTCTCCGCCCAGCGCGTCAGGGCATAGGTGTCCTGGCCCAGCGGCACGATTTCCGGGTTGGGGTCCGCACGGGCGGGCACTGCCAGCAGACCGAGCGCCAGGACGGGGCAGGCGAAAAGGGGCATTCTCATGGCGTCGACGTTCAGCCGGTGGCCT
>DATJUU010000117.1:0-4678 GCA_035502155.1 Opitutaceae bacterium | reverse complement strand
TTTGATCTCGCCGTCGCCCCGCCAAGACGCGCGCTGGGCTCCGGCCAGTGCCCGGATGAAGGTACGGCGGCACCGTCGGACACGGCCGGCGCCGCTATGCCTGCTGTCGTCGCTCCATCCGGCCAGCAGGCGTCGCCGGTGGAACGTCACTGCTTAATTAAGCAGCGAGAGGCATCTCTTCGTAGTTGCCTATTGTTTTTTTGAAGGCGGATTAACGAGGCCAACCTTCATCCTCGACAGGCAGCGACGCGATCCAACCCGGGGTCGAATCCGGAACACCCCCAAGAGCGCTGCGCGCAAGTCCCAAGTGACAAGTTTCAAGTCACAAGAACGAGGAACTGCGCGGAGGTTTGATTGGGCGCGCCAATCAAAGAACGAACCTGACACCATGGCCGGCGGGCGCCCGCGACGCAAGCCCCGGCTGGGCCCGCGCCCGTTGACGCCACATTATCGTTTTCACCGCGCGATTTCCTGATAAACACGAACGTGTCGGCCGGCGCGCCTTGGCGCGACCGGCCCGGTGATTTCGTTCTTAACCATGTCCCGCTCCCCCCGTCCGTCCCCGTCCGCTCCCCGCGTCTTGATCCGGGGAGCCCACCTCGAACTCACCCCCGCCCTCAAGGCCGCCGCCGAGGAGAAGGCCGCCCGCCTCCTGCGCCACGAGGCACGCATCATCCGCGTGCGCCTCGACCTCGAGCACGACCAGACGCGCGCCGCGCGCTCGGCCTTCGTCGCCAAGGGCCACATCGAGATCCGCGGTCCGGACCTCATCGCCAGCGTCGCCAGCGACAGCCCGGCCAAGTCGCTCGACCAGGTGATCGACAAGCTCGACCGCATGCTGCGCAAGCGCGCGACCGCCGCGATCAACCGGCGCCAGCAGCTGCACCGCGTCGAAATCCCCTCCACGCTGCCGAAGGTGGCCGGCGTGCCGGGCGACTCCACCCCGCCCCTGCCCGGGGTCTGAGCCCGCGCGGCGCGCCCCGGGCCTCACCCGCCCACCCAGGCGAGGCCGAAGTGCAGCCAGAGCGGGATCACGAGCAGCCCGAGGGCGGTCGTGCCGAAGATGATCTGCGCCGCAATCAGCGGCTGGCCGCCGTAGTGCCGCGCCAGCGCCAGCGGCATCATGCCCGAGGGCATCGCCGCCTGCACCACGAGCACGCGCTTGAGCTCGATCGACAGCGGGGCCCAGCGCGCCACGACCAGGAACGCGACGGGCAGCACCGCCAGCCGCAGCAGGCAGGCGCCCGGCGTCGTCCGCGCGTCCACCAGCTGCCGCGGCCGGTGGAAATACGGCATGACCGTCGCCCCCACGATCAGCAGCCCGAGGGGAATCGCGCAGGCGCCCAGCGCCCCGACCGCGGTCATGACCACGGCGGGCGGCGTCAGGCCGGAGAGATTCAGCGCCACCGCCACCAGCAGCGTGCAGATCACGGGGTTCACCATCCGGTGCCAGCCCTCCCGCAACGACAGGCCCGAGAGCATCAGGATGCCCACGCCCCACAGCGCCAGCTCGCAGCCGAGGTTGTGCACCAGCAGCACGCCGACGTGCTCGCGGTTGAAGAGCGACTCCATGATCGGCACGGGAATGAAGCCGTAGTTGGTGATGCCGACGGTGAAGGCGAACGTGCGCAGGCCCGTGCCGACCTGCAGCCCGAGCGCCCGGCCGGCGGAGTAGCCGGCCGCGTAGCCCAGCACGGTCGTGCCGAAGCCGACCAGCGGCGGCCAGCCCAGGTTGGCGGGTTGGCGCAGCGCGGCGTTGCCGACCACCGCCTGCAGGATCAGGCACGGATAGAGCAGATTCACCTGCAGGCGCAGCAGGCCGGTCTCGGTCTCCTCGTTGAGCGCCCCGCGCCAGTGCAGCGCCGCCCCGAGCGCGATAAGGACGAACACGGGGAGGACGATGCTCAGGAGCTGCCAGTAGGCGGCCATGGGGCGGACGGGGACCAGTGGTCAAAGGCAGAAATCCGGCGGCGGCGCAATCCCGGCGGCGGCGGCCGCCATCGCGCGGCCCGCGAGCCAGCCGGTCGTCCACGCCGACTGCAGGTTGAATCCGCCGGTGAGCCCGTCGATGTCGAGCACCTCGCCGGCGAAATGCAGCCCCGGGTGCAGCCGGCTCTCCATCGTGCGGAAATCGACCTCGCGCAGGCGCACGCCGCCGCAGGTGACGAACTCCTCCTTGAACAGGCTCTTCCCGTCCACCGCGAATTCCCCCGCCGCCAGCTGCCGCGCCAGCGCCTCCGCGCCGGCCCGCGACACGCCGCTCCACGGGCGTTCCGCCGGCACGCCCGCCGCCGCCACCAGCCGCTCCCACAGCCGCTGCGGCAGTCCGAACGGATTCCACGACGCCACCTGCTTGCGCGGGTGCTCGCGAGCGCCCCGGCCAAGCCCGGCGGCGACGTCCGGCCGGGCCAGCCCGCCCGTCCAGGCCACCGTGAGCACAAAACGATAGGCGCGATCGTGGAGCGCCCGGGCCCCCCACGCCGACAGCTTGAGAATCGCCGGTCCGCTCAATCCGTCGTGGGTGATCAGCACCGGGCCGCGTTCCTGCAGCCGCGTGCCGGCCACGCCCACCACCGCGTCCGCCACCGACACGCCCGCCAGGCCGGCCAGCCGCGGGTCGGCCACGTGGAACGTGAACAGCGACGGCACCGGCGGCACGATCTCGTGCCCGAAGCCGGCGGCGATCGCGAGCCCGCCGCTTCCCTGGGTCCCGCCGGTGGCGAGCAGCAGCCGGTCGCAGGCCAGCGCCTCGCCGGTCGCGAGCTCGACGGTGAATCCCGGCCGCGCCGCCCGCACCCCGCAGCCGGTGCGCACGACGACGCCGCGCCGTTCCGCCGCGCCGCGCAGGCAGTCCACGACGGTGGCGGAGTCGTCCGTCACCGGAAACATGCGGCCGTCGGCCTCGGTCTTCAGCGCGACGCCGTGCGCGGCGAACCAGGCCGCCGTTTCGCGCGGGCCCCACCGGTGCAGCGGCCCGCGGAGTTCGGGGCCGCCGCGGGGGTAGTGGCGCGCCAGCTCGTCGGGCTCGAAGCAGGCGTGGGTGACGTTGCAGCGGCCGCCGCCGGAAATTTGCACCTTGGACAGCGGGCGCCCGGTCGCCTCGCAGAGGGTGACGCGGGCCGCCGGGTTCTGCTCCGCGGCGGCGACCGCCGCGAAGAAGCCCGCCGCCCCGCCACCGGCAATCACGATCCGCGGCCCGTTCACGCGGGGCCAACCTGCGCGGCGGGCCGCCGGATGTCGAAAATTAAACCGCCGCGGGCCGTTGGGCGCCGCGGCGGGTGATCAAAATCCGGGGATTACGTTCCCCGGAAAAGGGGCGGTCTCAGGCGCCGCCGCCGGGGGGCGGAGGATTGTTCGCCGGCGCGGGCGGAGGCGGGGGCGGTCCGCCAGCCGGACCTTCGCCGCGCGGACCCCGGCCGAAACCGGGCCGCGGCATCGCGTCGAATTTCTGCTGCTGGTCGGGCGTGAGCAGCGCGCGGATCTGGTCATGGCTCGCCTTCATCAGCTCCATCATCTTGGCGCGCCGGTCCTCGCGGGAGAGGGATTCATCGCCCCTCAGGGCCTCCATCTTTGCCCGTTGATCCTGGAAGATCGCCTTGACCTTGGCGGTCTGGTCGTCGGTCAGGTTGACGGCCATCTTCAGGTGCTCGAGCATCTGGGCCGGGTCCATGCGGCCGCGGCGCTCCGGGCGGGCGGCGGGCTGGTCGGCGTTGGGCGCGGCGGCGGGGGCCGGGGTCGGCTGGGTTTCGTCCGCCGCGCGGGCGGCGGGCAGGGCGGCGACGGCGATGCCGGCCGCGAGCATCAGAAGGCGAATCAAAGCTTTCATGATTGTAAGGTTGGACGGTGGTGAGTCTTGCGGTCGGAGACCGGATACACGCCCATGACGCCACCTGCCGGGGCCGGTTACAGGGGCGCGCCACCCTATAAATACCGCGGCGATTTCCCCCCGCTGGCGGATTTACAACGCCGCCGGAATCGCCCACTGTCGCGCCGCATGATCGAGGTCCAGGGCCTGACGAAATACTACGGCGATTTTCCGGCGGTGCGGGATTTGTCCTTCGCGGTGCAGCCCGGCGAGGTCATGGGCCTCGTGGGGCCGAACGGCGCCGGCAAGACCACCACGCTGCGCTGCTGCACCGGGGTCATCCCGCCCACGGGCGGCGCGGTGCGCATCGCGGGCGCCGACCTCGCCACCGATCCGGTCGGGGCCAAGCGCCAGCTCGCCTTCTTCCCCGACGAGCCGCGGCTCTTCGACTACCTCACCGTGTGGCAGCACCTCGTGTTTGTCGCGCGGCTCTACGGGGTCGCCGACTACGCGGCCCGCGCGCAGCCGCTGCTGGCCGAGCTGGAGATGGCGGACAAGCGCGACCTTCTGCCGGGCGAGCTGTCGCGCGGCATGAAACAGAAGCTGGCCATCGCCTGCGGCCTGCTCCACGGCCCGCGCGTGATCTTCTTCGACGAGCCGCTCACCGGGCTGGACCCGGGCGGCATCCGCCGGATGAAGGACACCATGCGCCGCCTCGCCCGCGAGGGCGCTGCCGTCATCCTCAGTTCGCACCTGCTGAGCATGCTCGAGGAGGTCTGCACCCACGTGCTGATCCTCAAGCAGGGCGAGAAGCTCGCGGCCGGCTCGCTGGCCGAGGTGCGCCGGCGCTTCGCCGAGCATCCGGACGCGAGC
>DATJUU010000116.1:0-13158 GCA_035502155.1 Opitutaceae bacterium | reverse complement strand
GCCGCGCCCCTCCTGCATGAGATAGAAGAGAATTCCGTTGCCCTTCCGGGCGATGACCTGGAACGCGCCCTCGAGCTGCTGGACGCAGTCGCAATCGCAGCCGCGCAGCGTCTCGCTGGTCACGCAGGACGAATGCACCCGCGTGTAGAGCACCGGCGCCCCGGCGATGTCGCCATGCGCGAGGGCGATGATGTAGCTTTTGTTGATGACGTCCTGGAAGATGTAGGCGCGGAAGACGCCGAACCGCGTGTCGAGGCTGCAGTCGGCGAGGTACAGCGTCGTGCCGTGGAGCGGCCGCTCGCCGGTTGGCCCGAGGCGGGTCACCGCGCCGGCGGCATAGGCCAGCTCGCGGATGAGGCCGTCGAGCGCGGGGCCGTCCGCGGGGGCGGGCGGGCGCGGGACAGTAGGGTCGGGCTGACGCATGGCCCCAAGGTAGCCGCGAAGGGCGGCGGTTGCACGGGGATTTTGCGCTTCGCGGGGGCGATTTGTTGCGCTTGCGCCCCGCCCGCCTTCTGGCAGGAGGTGTCAGGGCCCGCGTGCCGGACCCCGCCATGCGCTTGATCGACGTCCACGTGCACCTCTACCCGCCGGAAGTCGGGCGCGACCCGGCCGGCTGGGCAGCGGCGCAGGTCGAACCGCACTGGGCCGGGCTCTGCGCGCGCCGGCGCAAGGACGGCCGGCCGGTGCAGACCTTCCCGGACGTCGACACCCTGCTGCGCGACATGGACGCGGGCGGAGTCGAGAAGGCCGTCCTGCTGGGCTGGTACTGGGAACGCCCGGCCACGTGCGCCTGGCAGAACCGGTTCTTTGCCGCGTGCGCCCGCGCTCATCCGGACCGCCTGGCCGCCTTTGCGACCTTCCATCCTGCGGCGGGTGAGGCCGCGGTCCTGGCGGAAATCCGCCGGGCGCAGGCCGAGGGCCTGCGCGGGCTGGGCGAGCTGTCGCCGCATTCGCAGGGCTATTCGGTGGACGATCCCGTGTTCGCGGCGGCGCTGGCGCTCGCCGGCGAGCTTGGTCTGTCGGTAAACCTGCACACCAGCGACCGGCAAACGCGGTCCTATCCGGGCAAGGTCGAGACCCCGCTGGAGGATTTCCTGCGCCTGGCGCCGAAGTTTCCCGCCACGACCTTCATCCTGGCCCATTGGGGCGGCGGCCTGATGTCGTTGGAGTCGAATCCGCGCGTGCGCCAGGCGCTGGCCAACGTGCGGTATGACACCGCGGCCTCGCCGCTGATCTACGACGACCGCATCTGGCGGGCCGCGCTGGACCTGGTGCCGGCGGAAAAAGTCCTCTTCGGCACGGACTATCCGCTGCTGCTGTATCCCATGGCAGTGGCGGAGCCTGGCTGGCGGCCGGTGCTCGCCGAGGTGGCGGCCGCCGGCTTGACCGCCGACGAAAAGGCCGCGCTGCTCGGCGGCAACGCGGCCCGGTTGCTGAACCTGTAGGGCCGGCGGTCAGGCCGCCTTGGGCGCCGCGGGCGCCGGGGCCGTTCCGCCCATCATCGCCCCGAGAATGGCGCCGAGGATGACGTACCAGATCACGCCGTAGACCGTGTTGATCCAAGCCAGGGCATACGGGTATTCCTTGAACATCAGGAAGACGAAGTGGTACGCGGGGAACGACACCAGCACGCCGAGGTAGAATCCAGCGGTGGCACCGCCCTTCATGCCGCCGCCGAAGATCGAGCCGACCTTGGCGTAGACCCAGGCCAGGACCAGCACGGCGACAAAATCGGCGAATACGTACGAGCCGATGGCGGTGTCCGGTTTCATTACCGACATTTTGGCGTAGTAGGCATGGGTCAGGACTTGAGCCTGCACCACGAAGTCGAGGACGTTGGCGACGATGCCAGCGACGAGCACAGCGAGCCAGAACTTGCCGCTCTTCATAAGCACTCCGGGATTGGGGGTTGGGGTGGGGTACCGGAGCGTTGGGGTGCGCCGGTGCCGGCAGCCTGCCGCGGCCGCACCCAATGACAAGTGCGAAGCCGGGACTGCCGGGTGACTTGCAAACCGGCGCCGCTTGGGCGACCCGTAGCGGCGCCCCATGAGCGTCCAGCCGCCCATCGTCCAGTTCCGTTCGGTCCACAAGCGCTTCGGCGCCGGCCCGCCGGTCCTCGCGGACTTGACCCTCGACGTCGCGCAAGGCGAGTTCGTTAGCCTGATCGGGCCGAGCGGGTGCGGCAAATCGACGCTGCTCCGGCTGGTGTCGGCGCTGAGCCCGGTGACCGCGGGCGAACTGCGGGTCGACGGGACGACGCCGGCACGCGCCCGGGAGCATCTGGCCTTTGTTTTTCAGGAGGCGACGCTGCTGCCCTGGCTGACGGCGGCGCGCAATGTGGAGCTGCCCCTGCGACTGCGCGGGGTGCCGGCGGCCGAGCGCCGGGCGCGCGCCGCCGAACTGCTCGCGCTGGTGCGGCTGCGCGACGCCGGCGGGCTCTTTCCCCGGCAGCTTTCCGGCGGCATGAAGATGCGCGTCTCCATCGCCCGCGCCCTGTCACGGGCGCCCCGGATCCTGCTGCTTGACGAGCCGTTCGGTGCGCTCGACGAGATCACGCGCAACCATCTCAACGAGGAGCTGCTCGACTGGCGGGCGAAGGCGCCGTTCACCGCGCTGTTCGTCACGCACTCGGTCGCCGAGGCGGTGTTCCTGTCAACCCGCATCCTCGTGCTGGCGGCGAACCCCGGGCGCCTGGCGGCCGAGGTGGCGGTGCCGTTCGGCTATCCGCGGACGGCGGCGCTGCGCGAGGACCCGGCGTATTTCGCCACCGTGGCCGAGGTGTCGCGCCGGCTGCATGCGGCGGAAGCGGAGGGGCGCGCCGCATGAGGCCGGCGCTCAAGTGGCTCTGGGTGCCGCCGGTGGCCGCCGGCGCGCTCTTCGTGGCGCTGTGGTACGGCATCCGGGCGGCGACCGGCCTCCAGAGCTGGATCCTGCCGACGCCGGAGGAGATCCTGGCCGCGGCGGTGCGCGAGCGCGCCACGCTGCTCCCGGCGGCGGGCCACACGGCGGTGGGCGCCCTGGGCGGGTTCCTGGCGGCGGCGCTGGCCGGGCTGCTCATCGCGCTGGCGCTCGGCGGCGCCCGCTGGCTGCGCAGCGGGCTTTATCCGTGGCTGCTCCTGCTGCAGATGACGCCGGTGATCGTGCTCGCGCCGATCATCGTGCTCTGGGCCGGGCCGGGCCTGCCCGGCATCATCACGGTCACGTTCCTCATCAGCTTCTTCCCGATCGTGGTGAACACCACCCAGGGGCTCCTGTCCGCCGACGCGCACTGGGTGGACCTGTTCCAGATGTACGGCGCCACCCGGGCGCAGGATCTGGCGCTGCTGCGCCTGCCCGCGGCGCTCCCGTACTTCCTCGCCGGCCTGCGGATCGCGGCGACCCTCGCGCCGATCGGCGCCATTTTCGGGGAGTACCTCGTAGGCAACGCCGCCGGGGGCACCGGCGGGCTCGGCTTCCTCGTCTACAGCTACAACGTGCAGATCAAAATCCCGGCGCTGTTTGCCACCGGGCTGATCGGGTGTTTGCTGGGCTTCGTCTTCGTCGCCGCGGTCGCCGGTCTCAACTGGGCCCTCCTGCACCATTGGCACGACTCCTTCGAACGCCACGACCGGTGAACGCCATGCTCCGCCCCCTCGTTCTCGGCCTGCTGGGCTCCGCCTTCGTCCTGACTTCGGGCTGCGGCCGCCACGCCCCGGCGACGCAGGCGGCGGCGCCCGGCGGTCCGGTGAAGATTCGCTTCCAGACCGACTGGTTCCCCGAACCGGAGCACGGCGGCTATTATCAGGCGCTGGCCAGGGGAATCTACGCCGCGGAGGGGCTGGACGTGGAGATCGTCCCCGGCGGCCCGAGCTCGGGCTATCTCGCCGCGGTCGCCACCGGGCGCGCCGAGCTGGGGATGGGCAACGGCGACGACGTGATCACGGCCGTGGCCCGCGGCGTGCCGGTCAAAATCGTGGCGGCGGAGATGGAGCACGACCCGCAGGGCATCCTGTTTCACGCCAGCCACCCGGTCCGGCGCGTGGGAGATCTGAACGGCAAGGTCGTCATGGCCGGCCCCGGCTCGGTCTGGGTGCAGGTGGTGCAGAAGGTCTACGGGGTCCATTTCCAGCTCCTGCCGCTGGCCGGCGACCTGGCGCGGTTCATGAATGACCCGGCCTTCATCCAGCAATGCTTCGTGACCAACGAGCCGTACTTCGCCCGGGCGCGCGGCGCGCACCCCGGCGCGCTGCTCACCTCGCAGCTCTGCCCGGAGTACGATCCGTACCGGGTGATCTTCGTCCAGACCGACTTCCTCGCGCGGCATCCCGACGTCGTGCGCCGCTTCGTGCGCGCGAGCGTCCGGGGGTGGGTCGACTACCTGACCGGCGATCCGGCGCCGGCGGTCGCCCGCCTGCGCCAGCTGCGGCCGGACCTGCCGGGCGATTTCTTTGCCTACTCGATCGGGGCCCTGCGGGACTACCACCTGGTGCTCGGCGACCCGGCGCACGGCGAGCGGGCGGGCCTGCTCACCCGCGCACGCCTGCAAAGCGAGCTCGACCTGCTCCGCCGGGTCGGGGTTCTCGACCGGCCGGTGACGGTCGACGACGTGGCCGATCTTGAATTCGTGCCGCCCCCCTGAAACGCTGGCCTTCCATGAGCATTGACGCCCGACTCGCCGAACTCGGCCTGACGCTGCCGGCCCCGCCGGCCGCCGCGGGCAGCTACGTGCCCACCGTGCGCACCGGCAACCTCCTGTTCTGCGCCGGCACGATCTGCGCCGTGAACGGCCAGATGACGCACGTCGGCGCGGTGGGGCGGGAACAGACCGTGCATACCGGCTACGAATCGGCGCGCGTCTGCGCCCTCAACACCCTGGCCAACATCAAGGCCGCGGCCGGCAGCCTCGACGCCGTGAAGCGGGTCGTGTTCGTCAGCGGCTTCGTCAACGCCGTGCCAGGCTTTGCCGACAGCCCGGCGGTGATCAACGGCGCCTCGGATCTGTTCGTCCAGCTGTTCGGGGATGCCGGGAAGCACGCCCGCGCCGCGGTGGCGGTCGCCGGCCTGCCGCGCAACTCCACCACCGAGGTGCAGGTGGTGGTGGAACTTAAGGCGTGAGGTGGGGCGGGGTTCACCCCCGCCTTTCAGATTCTGAATTCCCCCGAGGCGGGCATAAAGCCCGCCCCGCCACTCCGCAGGCCTCGCGATGACATTCGGACGGTGGCGCCCCCGTTTTCAGGGTTGCTTGACCGCCCTTCAGGCCGCAAACAAAGTCATCTTTTCCCCGGCATGGCGTTCAATCTCCAGAAGGTCCTGAAGGCACTGCTGTTCTCCTCGAACCAGCCGCTCACCATCGCGGAAATCCAGGAGGTGATCGTCCGTTTCCACGACAGCGCCACGACGCCCGAGGCCGAGCCGGCGCCGGCCGCGGCGCCCGGGACGGTCGAGGCCGCGGAACCGCCGCCGCCGGCGGAGCCCGGGGCCGACGCCGAGCTCTATGCCGACGTGCCGGCGCTGGTCACCGCGGCGCAGATCCGCGAGGCGATGGACCAGCTCGCCGCCGAGCTGCGCGCGGCCGACGACGGCATCCTGCTCACCGAGGGCGCGCAGGGCTTCCGGCTTGTGACCCACCCGCGCTACGCCCGCTGGGTGCGCGCCCTGCGCAACGAGGCGCCGCCGGTGAAACTCAGCCCGACGGCGATGGAAACCCTCGCGGTCATCGCCTATCGCCAGCCGGTGACGCGCGCCGAGATCGAGCACATCCGCGGCGTGTCGGCCGAGGCCGGCCTCGCCAAGCTGCTCGAGCGCGAGCTCATCTACATCGTCGGCCGCGCCGACCTGCCGGGCCGGCCCATCCAGTACGGCACGACCGAGGCCTTCCTGGAATTCGTCGGCGTGCGCTCGCTGGAGGAGCTGCCGGCCACCGACGTGCTCTCCCGCCAGCAAATCAACGAGTGGCTGCAGAACGCGATGCGCGCGCGGCACCCGTCCGACAGCGACATGGGCCTGGAGGAGGAGGGCCGGGAGGAGCAGCTGTCCCTCGCCGACGCCGCCCGCGCCGTCCCGTCCCCGGAGCCCGTGGCGGGCGAACCGGCCGCTCCCGCCACCCCTCAACCGCCCGCCTGACGTCCCATGAACCTCGACACCCTCCGCGGCAAGATCGACCGGCTCGACGACCGGATCGTGGACCTGCTCAACCGGCGCCTCGCCCTCGCCGCGGCCATCGGCCGGGTCAAGCGCAGCAAGGACGGCCGGATCTACGTGGCCGAGCGCGAGGACCAGGTGCTGCGCAAGGTGTGCGGGCGCAACCGCGGCCCGCTCAAGGGCCCGGCCCTGCGCGCGATCTACCGGGAGATCATGTCGGCGGCGATCGCGCTGGAGAAGCCGCTGCTCGTCGCCTACCTCGGCCCGGAGGCGACCAACACCCACCAGGCCGCGATCAAGAAGTTCGGCGCGAGCGTGGAATACAACGGCCTGGCGAGCATCGCCGACATCTTCACCGCGGTGGAGAAGGGCGAGGCCGACTACGGCGTCATCCCGATCGAGAACTCGACCGAGGGCTCCGTGCGCGACGCGCTCGACCAGTTCGTCGACTCGGACTTGAAGATCGTGGCCCAGATCTATCTCGAGATCACCCACGCGCTCATCTCGAAATGGCCGCTGGAGAAGGTCACCAAGGTCTATTCGAAGGACCAGGCGCTGGCCCAGTGCCAGATGTGGCTGCGGCGGCACCTGCCGCACGCGCAGTTCCTCGACGCGGCCAGCACCTCGACCGCGGTGCAGATCGCGGGGCGGACGCGCGGCGCGGCCGCGGTGGCCAGCCCGCTGGCGGCGGAGTTCCACCGCGTGCCGGTGCTCGTGCCCAACATCCAGGACAAGCGCGACAACACCACGCGCTTCTTCGTCATCGGCAAGCAGGCCACGGGGGCGGTCGGCGGCGGCCGCGACCTGACCAGCTTCCTGATCTCCCTCGGCGACGACGCGGCGGCGCATTCTGGCGCGCTGCTGAAGATGCTGATGCCGCTGGCCAAGCGGGGCATCAACCTCACCAAGATCGAGTCGCGCCCGAGCAAGAAGCGTCCGTGGGACTACTATTTCTTCATCGATGTCCGCGGCCACTACGATGACGCGACAATGCGCGAGGCGCTCAAGCAGCTCCGCACCTTCTGCCCGCTGGTCAAATGGCTCGGCAGCTATCCGTCGGTGAGCTGAGGTCGGTGCGGTTCCCCGGCGTTTGAACCGCGAGTACAGAAGGGCGGAAGCGCACGAGATGGAGGCCGTCTATCTCATGGGCTTCGACGCGTGGTCCGAAGGCCGCGCCGTCGAAGAATACCTGTCCGGATGCCGGGAATCGAAGAAGTACCGGTCCGGGTGCTGGTATGTGCTCTGCGATGGGGCAATCCTCCGTTCCGCCCTGCTGGTCCACATCTTGCCCCCTTGGGGCGAGCGGGTTGTCCGGGGCATCGGCTCGGTCGCCACCGCGCCGGAGTTTCGGCGCCAGGGCTTCGGCCGCGCGATCATGGCTCGTGTCGTGGACGATTTGACGGCGCGGGAGCATGCCCGGGTGCTGCTGCTCTACGCAGACATCAGCACCCGGTTTTATGAACGACTGGGCTTCCGGGCGCTGCCGGCCGAATATCAAACGGCGCCGGGGTCCACGCTGATGGCGCGGATGCGGCCGGCTTACGATGTCGCGGAGATCGCGCGATATCGCAGCACGATACCCGGATATTTTTGACCGTGGCGCCGGCGCCCCTTCACGGCTCTGGGGGCTTTCCTGAACCCAGCGTGGCCGCCGTTTCCGCCAGCAGCTCGGCGCAATGATCGAGGCAATCGCCGACCTCCGCTTCGATTTCATCCGCTGCCGCGGACCAGGCGCGGTTGAGCTGGCGCTCGCCGGCGGCGAAATGATCCATCAGCCGCGCGTAGCCGCCCAGGCCGAGGCGCGCGGTGAGCGCGGGCCGCTGGGCGACGAAATCCGGCACCATTCGCTCCTGCACGTCGGTCAGCACCTCGAGCGTGCGATGGAAGCGCGAAGGGGAGTCGGGCAGCCGCGGCAGCTCGGCCCGCAGGGCTTCCACGGCGTCCTGAATGGAAACCAGCAACTCCTCCGCGCTTTGGCCGGTTCCGCCGGCTGCGGCCGTCCGCACCCGGGAGCCACGGGCGACGGCACGTTTCAAAGCAGCCCCGGCCGCCAACCCGAGGCAGCCGAGGAGGAAGATCCAGCGGCCCGTCCAGCGCGGCCAGGCGAACTCCTTGACCAGCACCCGCCGGACGCCGCCGGCGCGGAGCGCAGCGAGCAGCTCGGGCGTGAGCTTGGAGTTCTTGGCCGCCAAGGCCTGCGGCGCCCCGCCGCCGGGTTTTTGGCCGGCCGGGCCATTGAGGGTCAGACCCGTCAGCTGGCTGTCGGGCAGGTTCAAGGGCGGCAGATACGCCGTCACGGCCCCGAAGAGCCCGGTGATCAGCGACGCGATGACCAGCAGATTCGCGATATGGCGCATTGCTTATGTCGAATTGTTCTCACCACGAATGCACACGAATGGGCACGAATGTCCTTTGTGGCCCTTCGCGGACAGAATTCGTGGAGATCAGTGTACATTCGCGGGCAAAAGAAAGGTCAGCGATTTCCCGTGGAATCCAAGACTCGACAACGGTTCGTTTTCTCCCGGCAAATCCACACGAATGGGCGCGAATGTCCCTGATCGGGTCTTCCCGGAAAGAATTCGTGGAGATTCGTGTGCATTCGTGGTGAAAGAAGATTACCCGCGGATCAGAACCAGGGAATTGATGATCAACGCCAGCATGGCCTCGCCCACGATGAGGCCGGCGCAGAACGGCACGCCCCACGCCTCCGCCCACGCCCGGCCCTTGAGCCGGCCGAGGCCGATGTTGGCCAGGCAGCCGAGGCCGTAGGTCAGGATGTAGGCGAACGGGAGGTACATCGAGAGGCCGACCAGGACGCCGAGGCCGGCGAACGAGCCGAGGCCGAGCAGCACGCCCAGCAGCGCGCCGACGCCGTAGAGCGCGTACGGCATCTCGCCGCCCTGCACGCCCGTGATCACCGCCTGCAGGGCCTGGGCCTGCGGCGCCGTGGTCGGCGTGCCCGGTCCGATCGGCTTGCCCGTGAGCTTGAGGTTCGCGCCGACGATGAGCATCAGCGTGGCCATCGTCACCACCGGCCCGAGCGCGCTCACCGCCATCTGGATGACCTGCTGCCGCCGGGGCTGCGCGCCGACGAGATAGCCGGTCTTCAGGTCGCCCATCATGTCGGCCGCGCAGGTGATGGCCACGCAGAGCGCGGCGCCGATCATCACCGCCGACATCACGTCCTCCTTGCCGGCGAGCATCAGCACCAGCACCACGGTCACCAGCGCCATGCCGGAGATCGGCGACCAGTCCGTCATGCCCGCGCACTGCGCGATGATGATGCCGGCGAACCAGATCCACGCCACCGAGACGGCCACGATCACGGCCCGCGCCACCCACGGATTCAGCGCGTGCAGCCAGCCGGTGTCGCCGACCTTGCCCCCGAGCGACTCGGTGACGACCAGGAGGAGCACGATGCACGCCGCGGCCGCGATGACCAGCGTGCGCAGGCTCATCTCGTCGCGGGCCGCCGCGCCGCCGCCGGAGCCGGGGCGGGGGGCCTTGGCGATGCTTTTGATCGCCTCCTTGATCGACGGCACCGTCGTGGCCACGCCCATGAGGGCGCCGCCGAGCAGCATCCCGATGCCGAGCGGCCGGTTGAAGGCGTCCAGGCCGTAGCCCGCCACCTGGAAGCCGCGGATCGTGGCCGGCGCCCAGCCGAGGGAGTAGACGATCGGATTCAGGATCCAGTAGGCCAGCACGCCGCCGGCGGCCACGAGCAGGCCGGGCCGCCCGGTGAGATAGCCGGCGCCGAAGGCGAACGGGGCGATGGCGAAGGCGAACAGCATCGCGTCGGGGAAATGCAGCGCGCGGCCGATGTCGACCTGGGTGTTCGTCACGACCAGGTCGGGCCGCCCATCGCGGTCGCGGTCGACGCGCTCCGCAAGCTGCGAGCCGGACGCGTGGGCCGCGGCGAGCGCGGAATCGGTCTCGGCCGGCAGGCGCAGGTTGAGCGCAGCATAGCCCGGCCCGCCGAGCGCGGGCAGGCCGGCGGGGGCGTAGACGAGCGCGCCGACCAGCACCCCGGCGGCGAGCACCACCGACTTCGCGGTGCCGGCGCCGGGCGACTTCAGGATCGCCGCGACCGCCGTGGGGGTCGGGAAGCGCAGGCGCTCGATGTCGAGCATCTGCTTCCGCAGCGGCACGATGAAGGCGACGCCCAGCACCGCCCCGGCCACGCAGGCCAGCGTGAGGAGCCAGAAGTTCGCGTCGGAGAACGTGAGCGGGTAGCCGAGCAGGAACAGCACCGGCACGGTGAAGATAATGCCGGAGTTCACGATGTTCACCGCCGAGCCCACGGTCTGGCCGATGTTCACCTCGAGGATGGAGCCGCGGCGCAGGATGCCGCGCAGCACGCCGAAGCCCACCACCGCCGCGATCGCCGTGCCCGAGATGGTAAAGCCGATCTTCAGGCCGGAATAGGTGATCGCGGCGTTCATGATCGCGCCGAAGATCACGCCGAAGGCGATCGCGCTGATGCTGGCCTCGGGGTAGCGCGACTGAAACAAACCGTCGTCGCGACCAGCCCGGGTTGGCTCCGGCGGATTCATGGGGTGGGGTGCGGCCCGGACGGGGATCCCGGGCGCCGCCACGAAAGCCAACGCCGAGATGCGGTTCAATCACTAATCCACGTGGATCAGGGAGATTGGATTTCTTTCCTTGCCCACGAATTCACACGAATTGGCACGAATGGTTCACGGCTCCGGCATCTCGGTGAAATTCGTGAGGATTCGTGTGCATTCGTGGGAAAGAAGATCTCCAATTGCTATTTCAGCCACTGGCAGAGAGGCAGCTCCAGGCGCCGCATCTCCTGCACCGCCAGCGCCGCCACGCGCGTGGCGCCGTATTCCGAATAATGCGTGTCGTCCTGCCGGCCGTCCGGCAGCCGTGCGTATTCGCCGGGTTTGATCCAGAGGTGGATCTTCTTCGATCCCTCCACGCCCGCCTGTTCCTCCATCGCGGTCGTCAGCCGCTGCAGCTCGAGCAGTGGCACGTTCTCCTCGCGGGCGACGCGCCGCATGGCGTCGGGATAGGCGCCATGCGTGTCGACGAGGTGTCCCGCCGCGTCCCACTTGCGGCGGGCGACGGGCGTGGCCAGCAGCGGGGTGGCGCCGTGGGCGCGGGTTTCGCGGACGAACCGGCGCAGGTTGTCGGCATAGGTGCCGTCGGGCGTCGTCCCCCGCTTGGGATCCTCGAGCTTCTCGTCGTTGTGGCCGAACTGGATCAGGACGTAGTCGCCGGGATGCAGCTCATCCAGCACCTGCTGCCAGCGCCCCTCGTCGATGAAGCTCTTGGTGCTGCGGCCGTTGACGGCGTGGTTCACGACCATCGCCGGGTCGCGGAAGAACTGGGGCAGCATCTGCCCCCAGCCATGCTCCGGGTTCGGCGGGTCGGTGGGCTTGTTGGCCATCGTCGAATCGCCGATGAGATGAAGCTTCGGCTCGGGCGCGGCGCCGAGAATCAGGGGCGCGAGGAGAAGGGGCAGGAGGCGGAGGAGTCGGGGCATGACGGATGATCGAAGTCGGATTCTTTTTCTACCACGGATCACACGGATTTCTTCCTTCACCACGAATGAACACGAATTCTCACGAATATTTCTCAGGAGCCTTCGACCAAAGACATTCGTGTCTATTCGTGTGGATTCGTGGTGAAGTGAACTGGGCGCCGGCTATTCGGCCGTGACCCGGAACCAGTCGACCTGCGCGTGGCCGCCGCCAGCCGCATCCGGGCGGCCCGCGGCAAAAACGCCCACCTTGGCGCCGACCCACCGGCTCTGCTCCGCCGGGAAAACCTCCCCGAGCGTCTCGAAGGTCTGGCCGTCGCGGCTGTAGGCGAACGTGCACCGCGCTTGCGGGTCGACCGTCACGCGCAGCAGGCAGGGCCCCGGGGGCAGGGTGACGCCGGCCACCTCGCGCTCCTTGCCGCCGGCGTTGGCCTTGGCGCAGGTCATCTGCACGAGCCGCGGCCCGGTGGCGGTCTGCCGCACGCCGATCCAGGCGTAGCTGTAACCGAAAACGATCAGGCCGGCCTCGTCGCCGGTCCCCGCCGGCGTGAGTGTGAGCCGGGTCGTGGCGCTGAACGCCGGCGCCGGAAATTTCTGCATCAGGAGGTTGGGCGCCATCCAGAGGCTGTCCTCCGCCGGCGCCGGCACGGCCGCGAGCCTCAGCCCCGGCGCCGCTCCGCCCACCGCGGCCCAGCCGGGCTGCGGATTGGCCTGCCATTGCCACTGCAGGCCGAGCTCCGGGCCGGCGAAATCGTCGGAGCACACCGGGGCCGCGGGCGGCTGGGGCGGCACGTCGGGCTTGCGCTGAACCAGCACCGGCTCGCCCTTGCCGTCGCCGTCCGGATCGTCGCCGATCACCGGCCAGCCGTCGCGCCAGACCATGGGCTCGAGGTGTACGACGCGTCCGTACGGCCCGCGATCCTGGAAATGGAGGAACCAGTCCTGCCCGCCCGGGGTGTGCACCCAAGCGCCTTGGTGCGGGCCGTTGATCGCGGTGCGGCCCTGGTCCAGCACGATGCGGTGCTCGTAGGGCCCGTGGATGTTTTTCGACCGGAACACGGCCTGGTAGCCCTGCGGCACCCCGCCCGCCGGCGCGAAAATGTAATACCAGCCGTCCCGCTTGTAGAGCTTCGGGCCCTCCATCGTGTGCCAGCCTGGAATCTGGTCGGCGTCGACGATGAACCCGCCGGCGTCGAGCGCATGGACGCCGTCGGCGCTCAGTTCGTGCAGCGTGATCTTGTTGTTGATGTGGGCGCGGCTGAGCGACCACGCATGGACGAGGTAGACGCGGCCGTCGTCGTCCCAGAACGGGCAGGGGTCGATCAGCCCGGTGCCGGCGAGGACCAGGACCGGATCCGACCAGCGTCCGCGCGGGTCGGCGGCCGTCGTGACGTAGATGCCGAAATCGGGATCGGGGTAGTAGATCCAGAACTTCCCCGCGTGGTAGCGGAGGGCCGGCGCCCAGACGCCGCCGCCGTGGCGCGGCACCGCGAAGAAATCCGCCGGCACCAGGCGCGGCAGCGCGTGGTTGA
>DATJUU010000115.1:0-4158 GCA_035502155.1 Opitutaceae bacterium | reverse complement strand
GCCGCCGTCGTTGGTGCCGAACTGCAGGATCACGACGTCGCCCGGCTTGATCAGGTCAACCATGCGCGGCCAGTTGGCGCCGAGGAAGCTGCGGGCGCTGGTGCCGCCGAGGGCGCGGTTGACGACGTTCACCTTGGCCGGGTCGAAGAGGAAGGTCAGCGGCGCGCCCCAGCCCCACTGGCCCAGGGTGGTGCCGTCGCCGGCCGACCCATTGCGCACGGTCGAGTCACCGATCAGCCAGAGGGTGGGGAGCCTGGGCTCAACGGGGAAGGGCGGGGAATACTTCTGCGGCCCGGGCGGCCCGGCCTGGGTGCGCATGTCGAGGCCGTGGGTGTCGACGGGCGGACGGGGGGCGGCGGGCCCCGCGGGCGGCGGAGCCGGCTGGGCGGAGATGACCGGGACGCCGCTGGCGGCACCGGCCAGGCCGAGCGCGAGAAAAAACACGGGGCATTTCACGGCCGCACTCTAGCCCGCCGCCGGACGGGAGGCAAAGCCGGCGCAAATTTTGCGTCGCCGGCCCGCGCGGGACGCCGGCGGACGTCAACGGCCCCGGTGGGCGCGCCGCAGGACTGCGAGGTCGATCCTGGTCATCCGGATTATCGCGGCCATCACGCGCTGAGCCTTTTCGGGATCGCGATCGCCCAGCAGCTTGAGCATTTCGTCGGGGACGACCTGCCAGGACACCCCGAACTTGTCCTTGAGCCAGCCGCACCGGCCCGGCTTGCCGCCGGCGGAGAGCCGGCGCCAGTACCAGTCCACCTCGCGCTGCGTCCGGCAGTGCACGACGAACGAGATCGCCTCGGTGAACTTGAAGACGGGGTTCCCGTTCAGGGCCGTGAACGGCTGGCCGTCGAGTTCGAACCCGACGGTCAGCACGCTGCCCTTCGGCCGGCCGGAAGCGCGGGCGCTGGCCGCGTCGTAGCGCAGGATGGATTTCACCTTCGAGCGCGGGAAGATGGAGACGTAGTATCTGGCGGCCTGCGCGGCGTTGCCGCCGAACCACAGGAAGGGAGTGATGCGTTGCATGGGAGGAAGCGGGGTGGAGCGGCCGGCGGCGTGGAGGGTCCGTCAGCGCGAATCGTCGCGCAGGGGGATCAGCGCCTGCAACCGGCGGTCGCGCAGCCAGAGGCCGCCCCAGGCCAGGACGCCGAAGACGGCGGGGAACAGCACCAGGCCCGGCCCGGCGCCGGTCTGCACGTTCACGGCCACCGCCCCGCCGAGGTAGCCGGTCAGCAGGACCACGCCGAGCACCGACGTGCGCGGCACCAGATAGAGCAGAAGGCTGATGAGGAGCGCGATCCCGACGCCGGTCAGCTTGGCGGGCGGGAAGCCCATTTGCGTGGACTGGTCGCGAACTGCGGCGGGCGGCGCGAATTTCATGACGACGTCGAACAGCAGGAATGCGGCGACCAAGCCGGTGAGGATGCGGCCGGTCCACAGGCTGCCCTTGGCGATGGGCGGGCGGGCGGCGGCCGGCGGGATGGCAGTGGTTTCCATGGCGGGAATCTGCGGGTTGGGGTGGGCCGGCGGATCGGGCGTTGCCGGCCCGCGACGGCTATTTGGGGCGGGAAATTTATGTCAGCATCGACCGAGGCGCCAACGCCCCGCGCCGATTTTGGGGCGATCCCGGCGTTTACTCCGGCGGCCGGTGGCCGGGGGAGCCATCCTGGTCGGTGGCCATCAGGATCACCAGCAGGGCGAGGACGATGACGGTGGCGAGCATGGCGTACCTCCGGATGATTCAACAATCGAACCGGCCAAACCCGCACCCGGCCACCCGGACCGGCGTCACTGCGGCGGGCGAAATTTGATTTGGCGGAGGGAAGCGATTCAGTGGGGGTGGCATCCAACCATGAACGAACAAACCAGTTCGGTG
Source organism: Opitutaceae bacterium (assembly GCA_035502155.1). Taxonomy (GTDB): domain Bacteria; phylum Verrucomicrobiota; class Verrucomicrobiia; order Opitutales; family Opitutaceae; genus Fen-1467. The sequence continues at coordinate 2,282 of DATJUU010000115.1, read as the reverse complement.
CGGACAGCCGTCCGGAAGCACCGCCGCCCTCGGATGCCCGCCACCTTTGACTGATGAATTTCCCGCCATGAGCGCCCAAGCCCCGAAATCCAAGGTCGCCGCCGCCAAGTCCGCCGCCACGGCGAAGCCGGCGGCCGCCGGGTCCGCCCGACCCCCGGCACTCCCGTCGCAAATCCAGTCCTACCTCTTCTTCGAAGGGCATTGCGAAGAGGCGCTGGCCTACTACCGCCGCGTGCTCGGCGCCGAGGTGACGACGCTGTTGCGGTTCAAGGACAGTCCCGAGCCGCCCGAGCCCGGGATGCTACCGCCCGACTCCGGTGACAAGGTGATGCACGCGGAATTCCGGGTCGGTGGCGCCGTCGTGCTGGCGTCCGACGGCCACTGCGGCGGCGTGCCCAATTTCCAGGGTTTCGCCCTGACGCTCCTCGTGCGCACCGTCGCCGAGGCGGAAAAATACTTCTCCGGACTGGCCGGCGGCGGCGAGGTGCGGATGCCGCTGGTAAAGACCTTCTTCTCCGAGCGCTTCGGCATGGTCGCCGACCGCTTCGGCGTGCTGTGGATGGTACACGTGGCGCCGGCCGGCCCGTAATCCGCCCGGAAGCCGCATGCCGCCACCCGCCGTCACCGTCTACACCTACGCCAACTGCAGCACGTGCCGTGACGCGGTGAACTGGCTGCGCGCCTGCCGCGTCGAGTTCGAGGAGATGCCGATCTACCAGACCCCGCCGACGGTGGCGGAGCTACGCCGGATGCTTGCCTTCCAGGGCGGCAAGCTGCGGCGCCTCTTCAACACCTCGGGGCAGGTCTACCGCGAGCTCGGACTCGGCGCCAAGCTGCCGGCCATGAGCGAGGACGCCGCACTGGCGCTGCTCGCCGGCAACGGCCGGCTGGTGCGGCGACCCTTCGTCCTCGGCGAAGGTTTCGGACTGGTCGGCTTCGATCCGGACGCCTGGGCCGCGGCCTTCGGCAAAGGGTGAATTCGGATTTCCCTTTAACCACGGATTTCATGGATGGGCACGGTTCCCGTCCGAAATATATCCGTGTGAATCCGTGTAATCCCTGGTCAAAACGATCCGCCATGGCCAGTTGGATCTCCCGGCAACGCAATTGTTAGAGTGCTTATCCGGTTGCGGGGGCCGGGCGAAGGACGGAGGCTGGGGACCCTCAATCCCGGTCTCCATGCGCAAATCCGACCCCGTCCTCGTTGTCGCCCTCCTGCTGGCCGCCGCAGCGTTGCCTGCCGCCGCCCAGAAGGTGGTCTTCACCCCGTTCCATGCGTCGGGCATCTACCGCGCCGGCGAAAGGGTCGGCTGGACCATCGCCCTGCCGCCGGGCGCAACGGCGCCGGCCGGCGGCTTCACCTACCAGCTGCTGCAAAACGAGATGGTGCCGCTCCAGTCCGGGACCCTCGACCTGGCGCACGGACCGGCGACGGTCGAGGCCACGCTGACGGAGCCCGCGATGGTGTTCCTGGCGGTCACCCCGGCCGGCGCGCCGAAGGAGCGCAGCATCGCCGGCGCGGCGGTCGCGCCCGAGCAACTGCGGCCGTCGGAGCCGCGGCCGGATGACTTCGATGCGTTCTGGGCCTCCAAGCTGAAGCTGCTCGACGCGGTCCCGGCGAACCCGGTTCTCACGCCGGGCGAGAGCGGCCGCGGGGGCGTGGAGTACGCCACGTTCAAGCTGGACAACTTCAACGGTGCGCACGTCTACGGCCAGCTCGCCAAGCCGGCGCGCGCCGGCAAGTTTCCCGCGCTCGTCATCTTCCAGTGGGCCAGCCCGCCGTATCCGCTGCAGAAGCCGTGGGTGACGGACCGCGCCGCGGAGGGCTGGCTGGCGCTCAACGTCGAGCCGCACGACGTGCCGTGCGACCTGCCGCCGGCCTTCTACGCGGCGCTGCCGGCGATGCTCAAGAGCTACCAGAACATCTACGACGCCGACCGCGACCGGAATTATTTCCTCCAGATGTACCTCGGCGACTGCCGCGCGCTCGAGTACCTGAAGACCCGGCCCGACTGGGACGGGAAGACGATTGTGGTCATGGGCACGAGCATGGGCGGCCAGCAGAGTCTGTGCGTCGCCGGGCTCGATCGGCAGGTCACGAGCCTGGTCGTCGACGTGCCGGCGGGGTGCGATGCGGACGGGGCGCTGCACGGACGCTGGGCCAGCTACCCGAACTGGAACGTGAAGAATCCCCAGGTCGCGGAGACCGCGCGCTATTTTGACGCGGTCAACTTCGCGCCGCGCATCAAGGCGCGATGCATGGTCGCGATGGGTTTCGTGGA
>DATJUU010000114.1:0-5061 GCA_035502155.1 Opitutaceae bacterium | reverse complement strand
TCATCCGGATCGCAAAATCGCCGCTGATTTCAATGGCGATAACACCGCCGGGCATGTGGACGGAAATTTCGCGGTCACAGAGGCCCAACCGGCGGGCCACCGCCGCCGCCGCACAGCTGCTGCTGCCGCTCGCCAGCGTGTAACCCGCGCCGCGCTCCCAGATCTCAATCTGGATGTTGTTCCGGTCAATTACCCGCAGGAACTGCACGTTCGTCCGATTCGGAAAGCGCAGGTGCGTTTCCAGCAACGGCCCCATCTGCTTCGCGATTTCCGGGCTGATTTTTGACATCGGCAATACGCAATGCGGATTGCCCACGGTGGCGGCGCAGAAGGTGAAGGTGCGGTCCCGGACGGTGAGCGTCTCGTTGAGCACCTCGCGCGGCGGCCCGGCGACCGGGATCCCGGCGCTGGCGAACGTCACGCGGCCCATCGCGACGGTGATGCGGTGCCCGTTCTTGACCTCGGCTTCGGCCACCCCGCCGGGCGTCTCGATGGTGAACCGGGGCGTCTTGACCAGACCCTGGTCCCAGACGAAACGGGCGAAGATGCGCAGGCCGTTGCCGCTTTTTTCCGCCTCGCTGCCGTCGGGATTGAAGATGCGCAGCCCGAAGTCCGCCTGCGTCGTCGCCGTGGGTCCCCAGAGGATGCCGTCGGAGCCGACGCCGTAGTTGCGGTGGCAGATGAGGCGGATCTGCTTCGGCGCCGGGGGCGCGCCCTGCGGGTAGTCGCGGGGATCGAGGACCAGGTAGTCGTTGCCGAGGGCGTGGTACTTGTAGAAACGCATGCGCTGGCACCACTGATGCGCGGCGCGCGGCGCGGATAAAGGAAAATCGGCGCGGCGGCGCGCGGTCCGGCCGCCCGTCAGCTGCCCGCCGCCGCCCCGGCGGGCGCCGGGGCGCCGCAGCCGAAAAGGCCGCGCGACTTGATCGTTGCCACCACCGACTCCGGCACGGCCGCCTCCCACGCCGGATCGCCGGCCTTGATCTTGGCGAGAATGTCGCGGGAGATGATGTTGAGCGACGCCGGATTGTAGCCGCTGACGCTCTCGATGTAGTGGTTCTCCAGCAGGTGGCTGTAGAGGTGGCGGAGGTGGGCGGGGATGCGCACGTTCTCGGCGGTGATGAGCACCTCGGCGGCCATCGGCGGCGCGGTCGAGAGCGCGGGCGGAAGGCCGGCGACCGGGGTGGCGCCGGCGACGTAGCGCTCGTAGGCGGCGCCCTTCATCGGGTAGACGTAGAGTTTCACCGCGTGGCGGAACATCCGGCCGACCGCCTCGAGGATGCCGCCGGGCAGGTTCTCGTAGTAGCGCTCGTTGAAGATCTCGACGAGGGTGTTCACGCCGAGGGCCACGCCGACCATCTCCACCGTGTAGCGGCGGAAATAGGTGATGAGCCGGTAGAACTCCGGGTAGTTCGAGATCAGCACCGTGAAGCCGATCGACCCGAGCAGGTCGACGCGGGCGAGGAAGTCCTCGGGGTCGAGCTGCCCGGAGGCGAGCAGGTTGTTCATGGTGATCTCCATCAGCACCATGACCGGCTTGCCCTTGATCGCCGGCTCCTGGAGGAATTCCGCGGTGGTGCTGGCCAGCATGTCGACGTTGACGCGCGTGACGGGCCGGAAGCTGCCGCGCTCGACCAGGATCGCCTTCTTGTAGAGCACCTCCGACGGCTGGAGCACGTCGCCGTCCGGGCCGTACATCACGGCGTTGGTCAGGCCGGTCTGCACGAGCAGGAGCGAGAGCAGGCGGTTGTCGACCTGGGCGAAGGCGGGACCGGCGAACTTGAGCATGTCCACCTCGAGGCGGTCGATCCCAAGCTCGTCGGTCAGCGAACGGATGAATCTCTCCGGGGACGTGCGGTAGTTGAAGGCCGCGTAGATGAAGTTCACGCCGGCGATGCCCAGCGCCTCCTGCTGCTGGGCCGCGCTCTTGTCCCACATCCGCACGTGCAGGATGATGTCGTTGGGCGGCTCCTGCGGGTGGATCTGGAAGCGGAGGCCCATCCAGCCGTGGGCGTCGCTGCCCCGGGTGCTCTTGGTCGCGACGGTGTTGGCGAAGACGAAGAAGGCGGTGCGGGCGCCGCGGGACTCGGCCAGGCGCTCCTCCAGCAGCCGGTACTCGTGGTCGAGCATGGTCACCAGGCGCTCGCGGGAGACATACCGCGGCGCCTTGCCGTAGATGGCGTCGCTGAACGTCATGTCATAGGCCGAGATCGTTTTGGCCATGCTTCCCGAGGCGTGGCCGGCCTGGAAGAATTGCCGGGCGACCTCCTGGCCCGCGCCGATCTCGGCAAACGTGCCGTAGCGCGACTCTTCCAGGTTGATGGACAGGGCCTTGCGGCTGGTGGTGAGAAGCTCGTTCGGTTGCTCGCTCATGGAGGACGCGGTGCGGCGCCAGGGGATAAAAAGCACCAAATCGCCCGAAAGGAAAGCACGGCGATGATTCCGCGACCTCGGCCGCCGGCTGGGGGTGCCCGGGCGCGCTTTTCACTGGCTGCGGGGGGCGAAGCGGCTACGGTGGAGGGGAATGAAGAATTTCTTCACCTCCCTCCTCGGGACGCTGGCGGCGCTGGTCATCTTCTTCGGCGGCTGCCTCGCGCTCGGCTTCCTGTTCCTCGCGGTCATGGTCGCCATGGGCCAGAAACAGCCCGCCGCCCTGGAGAGCGGATCCTATTTGGTCTACGATCTTTCGACGCGGCTCCAGGACGCCCCGGTGGACTTTGACGGCGGGGCGGCGTTCGCCCCGCTTTTCGGCGGCAGCCGGGTCACCACGCTCCAGCTGCGCGTCGCCGCGCGGGCCATCCGGTCCGCCGCCCGCGACCCGCGCATCACCGGGCTGGTCATCACCAGCCGGGAGCTGCCCGTCGACGACGCCGTGGGCTTCGGCCAGCTCAAGGAGCTGCGCGCGGCGATCGAGGAGTTCAAGCACTCCGGCAAGCCCGTGCTCGCCTACCTGAACGCCGCGACCACGCGCGACTACTACCTCGCCTCGGCCGCGGGCGACCTCGTCCTCGATCCCTACGGCATGATCCTGCTGCCCGGCCTGACCGCCCGCCCGCTCTTCATGGCCGGCGCCTTCGAGAAATTCGGCGTCGGCGTGCAGGTGACCCGCGTGGGCAAGTACAAGTCCGCCGTCGAGCCCTACACCCGCAAGGACCTCAGCCCCGAGGCGCGCGAGGACCTGCAGCAGCTGCTCGGCGACCTCTGGACCGATCTGGAGCGCGACATCGCCCGCAGCCGCGGCCTGAAGCCGGCCGCGGTGCAGGAGGCGGTGGACACCCACGGCCTGTTCATGGCCTCGGACGCGCTCGCCGCCAAGCTGGTGGACCGCACCGCCTACCGCGACGAGGTGATCGACGAGCTCAAGGTCCGCACCGGCCGCGCGGTCAACTCCACGGAGACCTTCAAGCAGATCAGCCTGCCCGCCTATGCCCGGCTCATGGCCGACGACTCGCCGATGTCCGGCGGCCGGATTGCCGTCGTGTACGCGGAGGGCGACATTGTCGACGGCGAGGGCGAGCTCGGCGACGTGGGCGGCCGGAAGTTCTCGCGCGAGCTGCGGCGCCTGCGCCAGGACCCCGACGTCAAGGCGATCGTGCTCCGGGTGAACAGCCCGGGCGGCAGCGCCACCGCCGCCGAGGAGATCCAGCGCGAGCTGCGCCTGACGATGAAGGTCAAGCCCGTGGTCGTGTCGATGGGCTCGGTGGCGGCCTCGGGCGGCTACTGGATCTCGACCTATTCGGACCGGATCTTCGCCGAGCCGACCACGATCACCGGGTCGATCGGCGTGTTTGGTCTGTTCGTCAACGTGCAGCAGCTTGCCAACAACCTCGGGTTCACTTTCGACACGGTGCAGACCGGCCGGCTTTCCGGCCTGCTCACCATCAGCCGGCCCAAGACCGACGAGGAGCTGGCCGTCTTCCAGCACATGGTCGACTGGATCTACGACCAGTTCACCGACAAGGTCGCGACCTCGCGCAAGCTCGACAAGGCGAAGGTCCTCGAGATCGCGCAGGGCCGCGTGTGGTCGGGGGCGGAGGCGAAGAAAATCGGACTCGTGGACGAGATCGGCGATCTGCGCGCGGCGATTCTCTATGCGGCGACGAAGGCCGGCGTGGGAACGCGCTTCCGCCTCGAGGAGTACCCGCGGCCGCGCGAGCTGAAGGACGTGATCAACGAGATCATGCAGGGGGTCACGCCCCGCGACGCGCTCGGCGCCGGCGCGCTCCAGCAGATGCTCGGCGAGTTCAAGAGCCAGCTGGCGATCCTAGCTCGCTTCAACGATCCGCGCGGCATCTACGCCCGCCTGCCGGTGGACCTGCGGGTGCAGTGAGGGACCGCGCGAAGTTCCGCTCGGATGACTACCATGGTTCAAACTCGTAGGGGCGCAGGCTTGCTGCGCCCATCGGCAGGGGCGCGACAAGATCGCGCCCCTACAATCTCGGATCCGTAGGGCCGGCGCTTGTCGCCGCGCCGTTCCGGTTTTTCCGATGCCCACCGAACACACGCTTTCCGCCGACACCCCCGCCACGATGATCCCGTACGGCGAGGCGGCGGCGCTGCCCGCCGGCACGCGGGTGGTCGTCACACAGACGCTCGGCGGCAACGTGACGGTGCGGACGGACAACGGCCTGTACCGCATCGACCGCGAGCACGCCGGCAGCATTGCGGGCTATGCGCCTGCGGTTGACGCCGGCTTTTCCTCGGGTTCGGCAGGCTCACCGCAGGCCGCCCCGGGTCCGGCGACCTTTTCGGAGCAGGCGGTTTGGGATGCGCTCAAGACCTGTTACGACCCGGAGATTCCGGTGAACATCGTCGATCTCGGGCTCGTCTACGATCTGGCCATCGAGCACACGCCCGCCGGCGGACACCTGGTCGAGGTGAAGATGACCCTCACGGCGCCCGGCTGCGGCATGGGGCCGATGATCGCCGAGGACGCGCGCTCCAAGATCGCGGCGCTCCCGGGCGTGGAATCGGCCCAGGTGCACATCGTCTGGGATCCGGTCTGGACGTCCGAGATGATTTCCGCGGAGGGCCGCCAGGTCCTCGGGCTTGAGTAGGGCA
>DATJUU010000113.1:0-10162 GCA_035502155.1 Opitutaceae bacterium | reverse complement strand
AGCTGGAGCAGACCGCGTTGGCGGAGGGTTGGCTCGCGCATTTTCCCATGTGGGACTGGGTGGGCGGGCGCACCTCGGAATTGTGCGCCGTGGGCCTGCTGCCGGCCGCGCTGCAGGGGATCAACGTCGACCAGCTGCTCGCCGGCGCTGCTGCCATGGATGTCGCCACGCGCCGGGCGGTGCTCAAGGAGAACCCGGCCGCGCTGCTCGCCGCCGCGTGGTTCTGGGCCACGGACGGCCGCGGAGCCAAGGACATGGTGGTGCTGCCGTACAAGGACCGCCTGCTGCTGTTCTCGCGCTATCTCCAGCAGCTGGTGATGGAGTCGCTCGGCAAGGAGCGCGATCTGCAGGGCCGCGTCGTCAACCAGGGCATCGCCGTTTACGGCAACAAGGGCTCGACCGACCAGCACGCCTACGTCCAGCAGCTGCGCGAGGGCGTGAACAACTTCTTCGTCACCTTCATCGAGGTGCTGCGCGACCGCGCCGGCGCGAGCCTCGAGGTCGACCCCGGCGTGACCTGCGGGGACTACCTGCAGGGCTTCCTGCTCGGCACCCGCGAGGCGCTGGGCGAAAAGGGCCGCGTGTCGGTGACGGTGACGATCCCGGACGTGTCGCCGCGGACGATCGGCATGCTGATCGCCCTGTACGAGCGCGTGGTCGGATTCTACGCCTCGCTGATCGGCATCAACGCCTACCACCAACCCGGCGTCGAGGCGGGCAAGAAGGCCGCGGGTGGCATTCTCGCCCTCAAGCTCAAGGCCGCCGCCGCCCTGCGCGGCGCCGCCGGCCAGGCGCTGACGGCGGAGGCTCTCGCCGCCCGCATGGGACAGGCGGAGCAGGCCGAGCTGGTGTTCAAGATCCTGGAGCATCTGGCCGCCAACCCCGGCTCGGGCGTGGAGAAGGAGGCGAAGACCCCGTGGTGGGAGTCGACCTTCCGGCACGCCGGTTGAACGGAACCGGACGGGCCCGGCGGGCGTCTTAGCGCTGCGGGCTCGACTTTGCCCCGCCGACTGTGGCAGTTTCCAGAACCATTCCCTCCCGTCCCATGAACGCCCTGAAGAAACCCCTGTTCCTCGCCCTGCTCCTCGCCGCCCTCGCCGGGCTTTGGGCCGGCTGCGTGGGTCCGAAGGCCGACTCGGCCATTCCGTGGAACCGCCCGGCGTCGTGGGAAGGTGAGATTCCCGGCATGGGCCAATAGCCCGGCGGAGCGTCCCCCCCAAGGTCCGGCCAGCGGCCGGACTTTTTTTTGTAGCCCGCGCCGGCGCGGCGTGGCTTGCTTCCCACTGCGATGGACAACGCCTCGCTCGCCCCCCAGCCCGGCCACCTCTACGTCGTCGCCACGCCCATCGGCAACCTGGCCGACCTGACGGAGCGGGCGCGGGCCCTGCTCGGCGCCGTGGATCTCGTGGCCTGCGAGGACACGCGCACGACCGGCGCCCTGCTGGCGCGGCTCGGGTTGCGGCGCGAACTCTCCGCCTATCACGAGCACAACGAGCGGGAGGCGGCGGAGCGCCTGGCCGACCTTGTCGCGGCCGGCAAATCCGTCGCGGTGGTCACCGATGCCGGCACGCCGGGCCTGAGCGATCCGGGCTTCCGGCTGGTGCGCGCCTGCCGCCGCCGCGGCCTGGCGGTCGTGCCCGTGCCTGGCGCCAGCGCGCTGACCGCGGTGCTCAGCGCCTCCGGCCTGCCGACCAACGGCTGCCTCTTCGCGGGCTTCCTCCCGCCCAAATCGGCGGCACGGATCGCCTTTCTCCAAAAGCACCGCGACTTCCCGTACACCCTAGCGCTCTACGAAAGCTGCCACCGCATCGGCGGATTCGTGGACGAGATCGCCGCCACGCTCGGCGCGGCTCGCGTGATCTGCGTCGCGAAGGAAGTCACCAAGGTCCACGAGACGTTCCTCGTCGGCCCGGCGGCCGACGTGCAGGCCCGCCTGGCGAAGACCAGCCTCAAGGGCGAGTTCACCGTGCTCATCGCCCCGCCGGATTTTGAACTCTAAACCCTCAACCACGGATTACCCGGATCGCACTGATCGGGTGCGGTCCATCCGTGCCCATCCGTGCCATCCGTGGCAGAAAAAAATCCGGTCGTCGCGGTAGTCGACATCGGCAGCAACTCGCTCAAGTCGCTCGCGGCCGACCGCGGCCCGCGGGGCGAACTGCGGGCGCGGCACACCCAGGCCATCGACGCGCGCATCAGCGCCGGGATCAGCCGGACGCCGCCGGAGTTGTCCGAAGCCGGCATGCAGAACGGGCTCGCCGCGCTGCGGGAGCTCCTGGCCGGCGTGGCGCCGCTGCAGCCGGCGCAAACCGTCCTCGTGGCCACCAGCGCCGTGCGCGACGCCGTCAACGGCGGCGAATTCCGGCGGCGGGTGCGGGCGGCGACCGGGCACGAGATCCGCACCCTGTCCGGCGCGGAGGAAGCCAACCTCATCGGCCGCGGGCTCGTGGCCGACCCGGCGCTGGCGGACCTGCGGGATTTCTACGTGTTTGACCTCGGCGGCGGCAGCCTGGAGTGCCTGGCCTTCCGGGCCCGGAGCATCGAGCAGGCGGTCAGCCTCCCGCTCGGGTGCGTGCGCCTGACGGAGCAGATCGTGGCCGACCCCGCACTGCCGCTGGCGGCGGCGGACGCGGCGCGCGTGGACCGGCAGGTGCGCGCGGAGCTGCAAAACGCCGGTTTTCGGTTCGCGCTCCCCGCCGGGAGCGAGGCGGTCTTCGCCGGCGGTTCCCTGACCACGGCCCGCGCGATCGTCGCCGCGCGCGCCGGCCGGCCGATCGCCGACGTTTCCGCGGTGCTCACCGTCGAGACCCTGCGCGGCCTGCTGGCCGACATCGGCCGCCTGCCGCTCGCCGCCCGGCGCCAGGTTCCCGGCCTGCCGCCGGCGCGCGCCGATGTGTTCCCGGTCGCACTCGCCACCGCGATTGCCGTGGCCGGGGCAGGCGGCTTCGGGCGTTTCCACCATTCCTTCCACAACCTCCGCTACGGCGTCGCGGCGGAGCTCCTTTTCGGTGCCGCCTGAGCCACCCGTCGAGCGTGCCCTGGCGACGCGAATCCAGACCGTGCCAGCTTTCGTTCCCGCCACAAAACAAACGCCCCGGGACCGCCTTTGCGGCGGGCACCCCAGGGCGTGACAAGTGAGGCGCCACGCGCGCCGAAGGATCAGCCCAGCGGGCCGAGCGGGGCCAGCAGGCGCCGCCGCATGTGCTCCAGGCGGTCCTGCTGCTCCGCGGTCAGGACGCCGCGGATCTCCGTGCGGCTGGCGTCAACCAACTGGCGCACCTTCTCCCGCTTCGCGGCGGGAGTCAGACTCGGATCCTGCCGCACCGGCTTCACGGCCGCCGCGGTTTTTTGCGTGATGTCACGGATCTTCGCCCGCTGGTCGGGCGACAGGCCCAGCCGATTGGCGGTCATCCCCATCTTGACCCGCCGCGTGGTCAGCTCGTTCAGTTGCCGGGGGTGGCTGCGGATGAACGCCAGTTTGCCCAGCTGCTCGTCCGTCAAGACCGCCTTCATCTGCGCCTTGGCCCCTTGGCGCGCCGCGGCGACCTGCGCCTGTTTCTGCTCGGCGGTCAACGCACTGTTTGCGCGGATGGCCTGCACGCTCGACGCGGTCCGGGTCCGGATGTCCTTGAGTTTGGCCCGCTGGTCGGCCGTCAGTCCGAGCCGGTCGGCGACGACCCCCATTTTCGCGCGGTGGAAGGCGGCGGCCCACCGGGCGTGGCCGCCCGGGACCGAGCTCGCCGGCGCGTCACCCGCCGCGCCATCTCCGGCCGCAGCCGCCGCCCCCAAACCGATGATTCCCGCCGCCAGCACCGCCATCACCTCAAGCTTCGCATTCGTCTTCATGCCTGCGGGTGACGCCCTGCCGCCCGCAGCGGTTACGGGGAGCACCGGCCGGCGCCACGCGTCGTGGCGGGCGGCGACCGATGCGGGAACTCTCACCCGCGCAGGGCGGCCAATTGCCCCTCGAAATCGGCGGGTGGCGGCGCCCGCAAGTCGAGCGGCCGCGCCGTGATCGGGTGCAGGAAGGCGATGCGCTCGGCGTGCAACATCACCCGCGGCGGCGTGGGGCGGGCCGGGTCGGGTTTCCAACCGTAGGTGCGGTCGCCGAGGATGGGGTGGCCGATCGACTTGAGGTGCACCCGGATCTGGTGGGTGCGGCCGCTGTGGATTCGGCACCGCAGCAGGGCCGCGGCGACTCCGAACGTCTCGAGCACCTCCCAGTCCGTGCGCGCCGGCCGGCCGCCCTCGCCCACGGTCATCCGTTCGCGATGCACCGGATGGCGGCTGATCGCCCGCTCGATCACCCCGCTGGCGAGCCGGGGCACGCCGGCGACCAGGGCGAGATACTCCTTGCGCAGGTGGCGCCCCGCGAACTGCTCCGCCAGCCCGCGGTGGGCGGCATCCGACTTGGCGACCAGCAGCACGCCGGACGTGTCCTTGTCGAGACGGTGCACGATGCCCGGGCGCTCGACGCCGCCCACCCCGCTCAATCCGCCCGCGCAATGCGCCAGCAGCGCGTGGACCAGGGTGTCGTCGCCGGTGCCCGCGCCGGGGTGCACGACCATCCCGGCGGGCTTGTTGACGGCCAGCAGGTGTTCGTCCTCGTACAGCACCGCGAGGGGGATCGCCGCCGGTTTCAGCGCCGTCGGTCGCACGGCGGGCAGGGTGAATTCCAACCGGTCACCCGGCCGGACCTCTTCGCTCCGGTCGATCGGCGCTCCGTTGCGGCGGACCAGGCCGGCGGCGAACGCCCGCTGCAGCGCCGTGCGGCTGTGCGCGGGAAACGCGGCCGCCAGCGCCTTGTCGGCCCGCGCGGGCGCCGTCAGCGCCGGAACAATCCAGGATGCTTCCACCGGCCTGCAGGCTGGTCCGGGCCGGTCGCGGCGGCAAGCCCGCCGGCGCCGGGCCGGCGATTCCTCCGTTGCCAAACACTCCTCCCCCGCGCTACGATCCGCCGCGCCGGGGATGACCGATGGGCTCCGGCCCGCACGTTCCAGCTCCATGAACACTCCGTGCATCACCGGCACCGCCGTCGGCGGCGGCCGCGCAGGCACCGGCAACCGCGCGCCCAAGAGGGGACACTGATGCCATGACGAGGTCCGCCGTCATCCGCGGGACGCTGCTGGGCGCGCTCGGCGCGTTGGCCCTGTCCCTGGGAGCGGCCCCGGACAACGGGCGCGGCGGCCCCGAGCGATTCGCCTTCCGGTACCCGGCCGATCGGCCCCTCGTCTATGCGATGGCTGTGAACATGACGGCGGATATGGCCGTGAAGTCCGGCGAGCAAAGCACCGACCTGCAGATGACCGTGACCCTGCGCTACCGCGTCCGTCTCGTGCCGACCGTTCCGGCCCGGAACGGCGCCGCGACGATGCGGCTGGAGCCCTCCGGAGTCGAGGGCGACTGGGACATCAACTCGGGCAGCGGCCACATGGCCATCGCCCTGCGCGGTACGGAGATGACCGGCACGCACAACGGCAATGTGGTCATCGACACCGCCCACGGCGTCGGCACCGCGCAGGCGGAGGAACTGAAGCGGCAGATCATGCCCCTCTCGCTTCAGGGCGAGGTGGTCCTCGACCGCCGCGGGCAGGCGCGGGAGTTCCATGGCGACCCGGCGTTCGTGCAGTTCTGGACCGAGGCCATGGCCTCGCAAACCGGTTTCTGGGGCATCGTATTCCCCGAGCACGCGGTCGCCGTGGGTGACACCTGGCCGGAGGTCGTGACGCTGGGCAAAATGGGCCAGGTCCGCCTCGAGGGCGGCGCCCTCCAATGCACAGTCACGTTCGAACGCCGGCCCGACGTCAAGGGAGCGGGCGGCCGGCTGGCGACTTTCGCCCTGTCCGCGCCGTTCACGCGTCAGAATCTGAACGGTGTGCTCGAACAGATGGGACAGAACATGCCCGTTCACCTGACCCGGTTCGACCGCCAAGCGCGGGGCACGGCGCATTTCGAACCCGCCCGGGGCCTCCTGGCGGATGCCGCCATGACGGCCGACGCCAACGCCACGATGCGCCTCGAAGGTACCGATCAGTCGGCGACCATGGAGGTGAAGCTGGGGCTGGCGACTTCCGCCACCCTGATGCCGGAGGAAACGGCCGCCGCCCCCTAGTCCGCGGTGCCGCCGGACGCGCGATCGATCTCGGCCTGCCACCGGCGCCGCTGGTCCTCCGGCAACAGCGCGACGGAGAAACCGTTGCGCGCCAGCCGCGCCAGCTCCGCGCGGGTGAATCCCCGGTGTTCCGCCAGCGCAACGTATTCGTCCGCCAGCGAGCTGCCGAAGGAGATGGGGTCGTCCGTGCTCACCGTCACCGTCACCCCGGCGTCAAGAAGCGTGCGGATCGGGTGGTTCGCCAGGGTGACGCCGGGCATCAGCTTGTGGTTGCTGATCGGGCAGACATCGAGGCCGAGGCCGCGCCGCCGGATCTCGGCCACCACAGCCGGGTCCTCGATTGAGCGCACACCGTGCTCGAGGCGTTGCGGCTGGAGTTCGTCGAGCACCCGGCGGACGAAGCCGGCGCCCATGAACTCGCCGGCGTGCGCCTTGGTGTACTTGCCGGCCCGGCGGGCGGCGGCCCAGTACTCCGCCGTCCAGGGTTCGAGCGGGAGGCTCTCGACCCCGTGCAGGTCGACGCCCGCGAGGTCGGGCCAGCCCAACGCCGCCTCCAACACGGGCCGCATCGCCGGCCCGGCGCCGTTGTGGTGGATGCCAAGGAAGACGCGCACCTCGAGTCCCGCCGGCACCGCCGCGCGGATCGCGGCGAGGATCTCGGCGCCCGGGACGCCGCCGAATTCGATCATCCCCGAGGCGAAGCTGGTCTCGACGTACTTGACGTTCTGCGCCAGGTGCCGCGCGAAGATCAGGCGTGCCGCCTCCTCATAACGCTCCGGCGACGTGAACCAGGCGAATGCCATGGCGAGCAGCTCGCCCTCGAAGTGGGCGAAATCGCGGAATTTGAAGTCCGGGGCCCACGACGCCGGCGGCCGGGCGAACTCGGGGCGGACCCGCCGCAGCAGCTCGAGCGGCAGCGCCCCCTCCAGATGGAGGTGCGTCTCCGTCTTGGGCAGCGCCTGGATGAAGGCGCGGAGCGTCGGATCGCCGGCGGTCATCGGGTCACCCTGGCTGGAGAGGGAGGGGCCGCGCCGCCGGTCAGCCTTTGCCGAGCAGATAGTCCGGATTCAGCTTCTGCAGCGCCTTGGGGACGAAGAGGCCGTCCTTGCGGACCAGCTTGCCGTCGAACCAGATCTCGCCGCCGCCGTACTCGGGCCGCTGGATGCAGACCATGTCCCAGTGGACCTGCGACTTGTTGCCGTTGCCGGGATGGTCGTAGGCCTGGCCGGGCGTGAAATGGAAGGAGCCGGCGATCTTCTCGTCGAAGAGGATGTCGCGCATCGGCTGCCGGATGTGCGGGTTGAACCCGAGGGCGAACTCGCCGATGAAGCGGGCGCCGGCGTCGCTGTCGAGAATCTCGTTCAGCCGCTTGGTATTGTTGGCCGTGGCGGCGACGATCCTGCCCTGCTTGAACACCAGGCGGATGTTGTCGAACGACATCCCGAGGTAGACCGTGGGCGCGTTGTACTGGATCACCCCCTCGACGCTGTCCTTCACCGGACAGGAAAAGACCTCGCCGTCGGGGATGTTTTTGGTGCCGCCGCACTCCTCCGCGCCGATGCCCTTGATCGAGAAGCGCACATCGGTGCCGGGGCCCTTGATCTCGACCCGGTCGGTGCGGCGCATCAGGTCGCCCAGCGCCTTCATGCCCGGCACCATGCGTCGATAGTCGAGCGTGCAGACGCGGAAATAGAAATCCTCGAATCCCTCGGTGCTCAGCCCGGCCTGCTGCGCCATGCCGGAGGTCGGCCAGCGCAGGACGACCCATTTGGTGTGCAGCACGCGCTGGTCCTGCACCGGCTTCATCAGGCCCGTCACCAGCTTTACCCGGTCGGCCGGCACGTCGGAGGTCTCGAAGATGTTGGCCGAACCGCGCAGGGCGATGTAGGCGTCCATCTGCTTCATCCGGGCCAGCTCGACCGCGGCGTGCGGGGCATACTGGGCCTCGGCGGCGCCGGCCATCAGCTCGCGGGTGACGCGGGCGTGGTGGAGGGTGGCGAACGGCAGGGCGCCGCGGCGGCGGGCCGCGCGGACCAGGGCCACGACCATGGCGTCGGGCACGTCGAAGGCGTCGATCAGGACGCGCTCCCCTTTCTGGAGGTTGGTGGAAAAGCCGGTGAGGACGCCGGCCAGCTCGTCGAGGCGGGGATCAGTTAGCATGTGCCACCAGAATCCCGCGGCCGTCCCGCGGCAAGGGCAAAGGGGTCAGGGCGCCGGCGGGAGCGGCGGGCGGCTGTTCGTCTCCGGGAAGCAGATGCGGCCGACCGCCTCCTGGAAGTCGGCCGCGCCGCGGATGATCTCGATCTCGAGGCGCAGGTAGTAGAGCGGGATGGGGAAACGGAACGCCGGGTCGATGCGCACGGCGTCCTTCTCGGTCGTGACGAGAAAATCCAGGCCGGCCGCGTGCGCCTGGGCGCCGACCGTGTCGAGGTCCTCCTGGGTGAAGCGGTAGTGGTCGAGGAAGCGCTTGGTGTAGAGGAGCTGGGCGCCGAGCTCGCGCAGGAAGTGCTCGAAGCTCTCCGGGGTGGCGATGCCGCTGAAGGCCCCCACCCGCCGGCCGCGGAGGTGGGCGAGCGGCTGGCGCTCGTCGCCGCCGACCCGCTGCAGGTACTGCGGGCGGTGGGCGCACTCGATCACGTCGACGCCGGGGTTGTGCCGCTGGATGAGCTCCTCCAACTCGGGATCGCGGCGGCCGTTGGACTTGGTGAGGAAGATGTAGGAGGCGCGGCGGAGATGCTTGATCGGCTCGCGCAGCACGCCGCGCGGCAGCAGCCGGCCGTTGCCGAACGGGTTGGTGGTGTCGACCAGCAGGAGGTTGAGCCGGCCCTTCAACGGCAGGTACTGGAAGCCGTCGTCCAGCACCAGGGTGTCGCAGCCGAAGCGCCGGATGGCGTAGGTGCCGGACTTCACCCGGTTCTTGTCCACCAGCACCACGACGCCCGGCAGGTTGCGGGCCAGCATGTAGGGCTCGTCGCCCGCCTCCTCCGAGTCGAGCAGGACGCGCGTGCCGTCGCTCACCACCCGCGGCGGCGGCTCCTCCGCGTGGACGAGGGCGTTCCAGCCCCGGCGCCAGAAGGGCGGCCGCTTGCTCTTGTAGCCGCGGCTGAGGATGGCGACCCTGCGGCCGCGCTCGGCGAGGGCGCGCGCGAACTTTTCCACCACCGGGGTCTTGCCGGTGCCGCCGACGGTGAGGTTGCCGACGACGACGACGAGACAGCCCAGGTGCTGGTCGTGCAGCAGCCGCTGCCGGTAGAGCCAGAGCCGCAGCTGGACCGCCCCGTCGAACAGGTAGGACACGCCCTGGAGGAAGGCCGCGTACACCGCCGCGCCGGTGTCCTCCCGGCGGCCGAGGATCACGTCGATCGTGTATTGCTCGAAGGCGTAGTACTTCTTCTTCAGCCAGGACAACGGCATGCGGAACGGACCGGATTGGGAGTTGACCAACGGGGCGGGGATTCGCTTGGTAGAATAGTCTCCTAGCTTTCGCACCGCCGCATGCAACTTAATCTGCTCAAGTCCAAGATCCACCGCGCCGAGGTCACCGACCTCAGCCTCAACTACGAGGGCAGCCTGGCGATCGACAGCGAGTTCATGGCGCGGGTCGGCCTCCGGCCGCACGAGCGGATCCTGGTCAGCAACCTGAACAACGCCGCGCGCTTCGAGACCTACGCCATCCCCGCCCCCGCCGGCTCGAAGACCATCAGCCTGAACGGCGCCGCCGCCCATCTCGGCAAACGCGGCGACCTCATCACCATCATGGCGTTCGCGGGGGTCGACGAGCGCGAGGCGGCCGCCTGGCAGCCGCGGGTGCTGGTGCTCGGCGACACTAACCGGAAGATCGTCAAGCAGACCGGCGTCTGACCGCGGCAGCCGCCGTCCGACCCGGGGAATACACCGCCTTTCCTCTTGGCATCCTGGCTTCTGAATCAAATCCTCGCCTCCCGTCATGAGCTACAAACTCTTCATCCCCGGCCCGGTGGCCGTTTCGGAAAAGACGCTGCGCGCGATGGCCCAGCCGATGATCGGCCACCGCAGCTCGGATTTCGTGGC
>DATJUU010000112.1:0-6805 GCA_035502155.1 Opitutaceae bacterium | reverse complement strand
CCAGCAGCACGGGCGTCCAGCCGTTGTGCACGCGGCCGGTGCGCGGATTGGTCGCGGGATGGCTGGTGTTGTTGACGTAGGAATCCTCGCCGGTGGTGACCACCACGCCGACCTTGATCGTCGGATCCACCGCCTTCATCGTCTGGAGGTAATCGCGCACCGCGAGGGCGTAGGTGTACGGGTCGTTCTTCACGGCGTGCGTGTCGTACTCCCAGTTGCCGTAGCACTCGTTGCCGATCTCCCAGTACTTGATCCCGAGCCCCTTGGTGACGTTCGCGTTGGTCACCCAGTCGGCGGCGAGCTGCGCCGTGCCGGACCCGTAATTGACCGTGAGGAACACCTGGGGCCGCGGCGACAGGCCGGTGACCACGCCGGCGAACTGGTCGAAGCCGGTGGCCCAGGTCCAGCTGTTCAGCTGGCCGGTCGTCGTGTCGTAGCTTTTGTTCGCCGACCAGACGTAGGTGTCGGACAGGGAGCCGCCGGGGAAACGGAGCGTACGCACCCCCGCCGCCTGCAGCAACCCGATCGTCTGCGCCGTGCTGCCCGCCTGATCCCAGATCACCATGTTGACGCCGAAGGCGCGCTCGTCGACGACGCGCACCGACTGGCTGGCGTCCACGGTGACGTTGGCGGCCGGGGCGCGGCCGGCCAGGGCCAGCGTGAGCGGAAGCAGGGCGGCGCGGAAGGCGGGGCGGGGAAACTTCACAACGGTACGATGGTATCGCGCCCGCGCCGCGGCGCAATGCGGGCCGGAGTCCCGTGGCGTTCTAACAATTGAGCGCGCCGGCGTTGCGAAACGCAGGACAAACCCGCTCCGACACCTGCGAGGCCCCGAATCGGCAGGAGCCGCCTTGCGCCGCGAATTCCGCCCTAGAACGCCGCCAGCAGGCGCTCGAGATCGACGTGTTCGGTGATGAGTCGCTTGATGACCGGGATCTTGTCGGTGTCCTGCGGCTGCGTCTTCACCGTCATGTTGTTGATCTTGGCGGTGATGGCGTAGGCGTCGTCGCGCGCGGCGATCACGGGGATGTGGGTCTGGGCCACGAGCTCGAGCAGTTTGGGATGGGGCAGGATGTCGTTGGTGAGGATGATGCCCGCGATCGTCTTGGTGCCGGCGGTGCTCGTGGCGGTGAGGGCGGCGAGAATGATGTCATCGCGGTCGCCGGGCGTGATGATGAGGTTGCCGGTCTGGAGGTGGTCCATGATGCCCTTGGCCGTCATGGCGCCGACGACGACGCGCAGGATGCGCTCGTGGGCGCCGGTGGCGCGGCCGTTGACCCAGCGGCCGCCGATCTCCTCGGCCACCTGCAGCAGGTTGGGGGCGGACAGCATCTGCTGCACCGGCAGCACGCCCAGCAGCGGCACGCCGAGCCGCTCCAGCCCCAGGCCCACGTAGTGCGCGATCTGGGGGATCTTGTCGGCCTCCACCTTGTTGAGGATGGCGCCGATGACCTCCACGCCCTCGCGGTCGAACAGCGCCTTGTTCAGCGCGATCTCGTCGATCGGCCGGCCGATGCCGCCCGGGCACACCAGGATCACCTTGGCGTCGAGAATCTTCGCCACCCGGGCGTTGGACAGCTCGAACACCGAGCCGACGCCGGCGTGGCCCGTGCCCTCGATAAGGGTGAAATCCTTCTCCCACGAGACGCGGTCGAACGCCCGGCAGATCCGGTCGACGAGCGGGGCGTAGGTCTCGCCCGGATTTTCCAGAAACCGGCGGGTGAAGGTGGGATCGATCGTGATCGGGCTCATGCTCTCGATCGGCACGTGCACCTTGTAGATCACGTCGAGCAGGACGGAATCCTCGTCGACCGTGAGCCCGCCCTCGACCTGGACGTAGCGCTGGCCGACCGGCTTGATGAAGCCGACGCGCGGATAAAGGTGCTGGAGCGCGGCGAACAGGCCCAGGCACATCGTGGTCTTGCCGTCGTTCATGCGCGTGGCCGCCACGAAGATGCGCCGGGTGATGCGGTTCGTCGGCTGGGCGAGCAGCGGCAGTGGCGGCTGGTCGTAGGGATTGGCGGGCATGGAGACCGGTTTGGGTTATGGGTTTTGAGTTTTGGGTATCGCGGCGCAACTCAGAACCCTAAACCCAGAACCCTGAACCGTAAGGCGCGCCGGCTCACGGCGCGCCGTAGAGCAGGCGGCGGTCGATCGCCTGGCAGCCGACCACCGCCGCCGCGCCGAACACGTCGTGCGCGCTGGCGCCGCGGCTGATCTCGGCGGCGGGCCGGCTGAGGCCGGTGACGATCTGGCCGAAGGTGTTGGCCCCGGCCAGCACCTGCACGAGCTTGAAGCCGATGTTGGCGCTGGTCAGGTCGGGAAAGATGAGCACGTTGGCCCGGCCGGCGACGGCGCCGGTTACCTGTTTGGTCTCGGCCACGTGGGGATCGAGCGCGGCGTCGACCTGCAGCTCGCCGTCCACCTCCATCGGCAGCGCGGCGAGCGCGGCCTTGTGCCGGGCGAGCCCGGTCGCCGTGCGCATCTTGGCCACCGCCGGGTGGGTGCTGTCGCTTTTGGTGGCGTAACTGAGGAAGGCCACGCGCGGCAGCTCGTTGGTCAGGTGGCGGGCGATCATCGCGGTGCTGATGGCGATGTCGGCCAGCTGCTCCGCGGTCGGCTCGGGGATCACGCCGCAGTCGGCCAGGAACAGCGAGCCGTCGCTGCCCACCTTGGCCTCGTCCCAGTCGAGGATCATGAGCGAGGAGGCCCAGGCCACGCCCGCGAGGCGGGGGATGATCTGGAAGAGCGGGCGCAGGGCGCTGGAGGCGGAGACCGTCGCGCCGCCGACCAGGGCGTCGACCTGGCCGGACGCGAGCATCATGGCGGCGTAATAGTTGGGGTCGCGCAGCGCCTCCCGGCCCTCGCCGGAACTGAGCCCCTTGTCCCGCCGCAGGGCCTCGTAGCGCGCGACGAAGCCGTCGAAATCCCCGCTGCGCGCCGGCTCGAGCACGCGCATGCCGGCGAGGTTGACGTCGAGCTGGGCGGCGGCCGCCTTGATGCGGGCGCGGTCGCCGAGCAGGATCGGCGCGCCCATCCGCCGCGTCACCCACTGGCGCGCGGCCTGGAGGATGCGCGGGTCGGTGCCCTCCGGGAACGCGATGCGCTTCGGATGGCGCTGCAGGCGGGCGACCAGTTTGGGCAGCAGGGACATGAGCGGGGGGAACATGCGGGCGACGTCCGGCAGCGTCAACGCCGGTTCGGCGGCGCCCGATAAGAACTTGCTAACCCGCGGAGGCACGGAGAGAAACACGGCGCGTGTCGAAGAGGCTCAAGGACATCGGCGTCGTCTCGCTCCTGACGATCATCTCGCGCGTGCTCGGCCTGGTGCGCGACCAGCTCGGCGCCGCGATCTTCGGCGCCAGCCTGCTGAATTCGGCGTTCCTGACCGCCTTCCGCCTGCCGAACCTGTTCCGCCGGCTGCTGGGCGAGGGTTCGCTCACCGCGGCGTTCCTGCCGACCCTGCAGGAGGAGCTGCACGCCAACGACCGCGCCGGCGCGTACGCCCTGCTCAACAAGGTCACGAGCTGGCTGCTGCTCATCACCGGCGGCATCGTGGTCCTGGCGATGGTGTTCGCCGGGCGGATCGTCTCCGCCGCGCTCGCGGGCGCCGGCCATTTCGGCTGGCTGGTCCACGAGGCGGACAAGTGGCACCTCGTGGCCCAGCTGACCGTGATCCTCTTTCCCTACCTCGCGTTCGTCTGCGTCGCCGCGGCCTTCAACGCGACGCTGAACGTCTTCGACCGCTTCACCGAGCCGGCGCTCTCGCCCATCTGGCTCAACCTGACGATGATCTTCACGCTCGGCGGTGCGGGCCTGGCGTGGGCGAAGACCCCGATGGGGGCGATCCACTGGCTTTGCGCCGGCGTGCTGGCCGGCGGCTTTTTGCAGATGGCGGTGCCGGCGGGCGTCCTCGTCTACCACGGCTGGCGGCCGCGGTTCGACCTCGCGGTCTCGCCGCGGGTGCGGGAGATCGCGTTGCTCATGGCGCCGGGGTTCTTCGGCTCGGCGATCTACCAGGTGAACATCTACGTCTCCAACCTGCTCGCGTACCAGATCAACGACTCGGCCGCGACGCTGCTCTTCTATGCCAACCGGGTGATGGAGCTGCCGATCGGCGTGTTCGCGATCGCGGTCTCGACGGTGGTGTACCCGCTGCTGGCGCGGCATGCGGTCGAGGGGCGGTTTGGCGACATGGCCGTCGACTACCGCCGGGGCGTGCGGCTGATCCTGATGATCAACATCCCGGCCGCGGCGGGCCTCGCGCTCCTCTGCCAGCCGATCGTCCGGCTGCTGTTCCGGCACGGCGAGTTCACCGCGGCCGACGCCCGCGCGATGGCGATCCTGCTCGCGCTGTTCGTCATCGGCATGCCGTTTTTCTCGGTCAACAACCTGACCATCCGCGCGTTTTACTCGGTCAAGGACACCTCCACGCCGGTCCGGGTGGCCGCGATCGACTTCTGCGTGAACCTTGCGCTCAGCCTGCTCCTGATGGGCTGGCTGGGCGCGCCGGGCCTGGTGATCGCCAGCACCACGGCCATCATCGTGCAGACGGTGCTGCTGAAGCGCGCGCTGGGACGCCGGATCCCGGGGATGACCCTCGCCACGCTGGGTCCGACCTTCGGCAAGATCCTGGTCGCCACGGCCGGCATGAGCGCCGTGGTCGCCGCCGGCTGGTGGGGCGTGCACGGCGCCCTGACCGGGCGGCTCCGGGATTTGATCGCGGTCGTGGGGCTGATCCCGCTGGGGTGCGCCGTCTATGGCGGCCTCCTCTGGGCGCTGCGGATCGAGGGCCGGGAGGAACTGTGGGATACCGTGCGGCGGTTCGGCCGCGGGCGCAACGGCGGGGCCCCCGCGTCCTGAGCGGGCGGGCGGACCCGCGGGTTGCGCCGGAGGCCGCCGCGGCTATCGTGGGGCGGATGAGCACCGCGATCGCCGTGCGCCACAACCCGGCCGCCCACCGCTACGAGGCGGACGTCGAGGGACACCTGGCGGTGGCGGAGTACACCCTCGAGGGCGACCGCCAGGTGTTCACCCACACCTTCGTGCCGCCGGAGCTGCGCGGCCGCGGCGTGGCGGAGCAACTCGTGCGCACGGCCCTCGAGGAGGCGCGCGCCGCGGGCCGGAAGGTGGTGCCGCTGTGCTCCTACGTCGCGGTCTTCATCCGGCGGAACCCGGAGTTCCAGCCACTCGTCGCCGCCGCGCACTGAAAACGATCAGCCCGACGCCGGCGAGCGCGACGAAGATCGAGTAGAACGTGCCGCGGCTGAGGCCGAGGATCAGCGACACGCCCTCGTCCGGCTCGCGGAAAACCTCGCCGATGGCGCGCAACACGGCGTAGGCGAGGAGGAACTCGCCGCTGAGGCGGCCGGGCTGGGTCCGCGCGGCGTCGCTCTTCCAGAACCGCCACTGCAGGTAGGCGAGCAACAGGGCGCCCTCGAGCCCCGCCTCGTAGAGCTGCGACGGGTGGCGCGGCAGGATGTGGTCGACCGGGGTGCCGTCCGGCGCGCTCTTGGGAAAGATCACGGCCCAGGGGACGTAGCTGACATTGCCCCAAAGCTCGCCATTGATGAAGTTGGCGATGCGGCCGAAGAGCAGCCCGGCCGGCACCGTGGTGACGAGCACGTCGCCGAGGTGCAGGAACGGCAGGCGGACGCGCCGGGAAAACCACCAGACGGCCAGGACCACGCCGATGAAGCCGCCGTGGCTGGCCATGCCGCCGTCCCAGACGCGCAGCAGCACGAGCGGATTCCGCGCCAGGTCCGGGAAATCGTAGAGCAGGTAGTAGCCGAGCCGGCCCCCCACCATCACGCCGACCACCAGCGCCAGGATGAAGTCGGCGACCAGCGCGGCCGGCAGCGCCGAGCGGCCCGCGCGGTGGTACTGCATCATCAGCCAGGCCCCGGCGAGGAAACCGAGGACGTAGGCGAGCCCGTACCAATGCAGGCCGAAATTGCCCCCGAAGCGAATGATGAAGGGGTTGAGATTGTCGACCCAGTAGGCGAAGGGCATGAGGAAGTGCGGCGGTCAGACGCGGGCGTCAGGCCTTTGGCGGCGGCCACGGGATGGCGGCCGCGCCGCCGGGCCGGCGCGTGCGGCTCTGCTTCTGCAGCTTGGCGCGGGCGAGTTCGCGCATGTCCACGGCCACGTCGTCCTTCTCGAAGATCTCCCGCCCGAGGATGTGTTCCATCACGTCCTCCATCGTGACGACGCCGGCGGTGGAGCCGAACTCGTCGACCACGACAAGCAGCTGCTGATGGGTCTTGAGGAAAACCTGCAGCGCGTTGCCCACCGTCACGGTCTCGGGGATGAAGTTGATCTCCTGCATCAGGCTGCCGACGGTCTCGAGATCCTGGTCGTTGGCCTTGGCCTTGAGCAGATCGCGCCGGCGCACGAGGCCGACGATGTCGTCGAGATTTTTCTGCTGCACCGGGATGCGGGCGAAGGGGATGTTGGGATGCTCCGCGAAGACCTCGGCGAGGGTGGCGGTCTTCTTGAGGGTGGTGACGACGGTGCGGGGCGTCATGATCTCGCTCACCCGCACGTCGTCAAGCGAGAGGGCATTGGCGATGATATTCGACTCGCTGTGGGTCAGGGTGCCCTCCTGCGCGCCCTTCTCCGCGAGCAGGATGATCTCGCGGTCCGACGGATGGGCCGGCGGCGCGCGGCGGACGAACAGGCGCACCGCCACCCGGCACAGCCCGATGATGGGGAAGAGCAGCCGCTGCGCCCAGAGGAGCGGGTAGACGATGAGCGGCTGCAGGCGGACGCGGTGGACGACGCCGAGGTTCTTGGGAATGACCTC
>DATJUU010000111.1:0-13798 GCA_035502155.1 Opitutaceae bacterium | reverse complement strand
AACGAATGCGCGGCGGCCGAACGCGCGGGCGGCGGGGCCGGCCTCGCGCAGCGCCCCGGCCCCGAAGACGATGCGGGCGGCGGTGGCGAATTCGAAGGTCATGGCCTCAGAATAAAAAGATAAGGGGAGAATGAGAGAATGGGAGGGTGGGGCGGGAGAATAATGGACGGGCACCGGCCGGTCGGGCCCTCATTATCCCATTCTCCGATTCTCTCATTTCCGGGCCCTCTCGCCCTCACCAACCCGCGTCGTCCGGGAACAGGTTGGCGAATTTCACGCTCGTGCGCGGTTCGGCCATCATCGACGCCACCGCGTCCCGCCACGCCTGGTAGTGGGCGGTCTCCTTGTGGGCTGCCGGCGCCGCGGGCGTGCGGTAGACCTCGACGAGCACGAAGCGCGTGGGGTCGTCCGCCTGCTGCACGACGTCAAAGCGGGCGACGCCGGACTCGCGGACGCTGGCGCGGGCGTTGGCGAGGCTGGCGGTTGTGAACGCCTCGAGGTGTTCGGGACGGACGTGGACGTGGACATGGACGACAAGCATGGGCGGGCGGGGTTCGATCCGACCGATAAGCGGGCGGACGCACCCTGTCGAAACTGTTTCGGGCGGAGGGAATCCCGGGACCCGGGCGCCGGCAGGCTTGACGACCCACCCGCGCGGGACAGCATGACGCCCGCGCCTGGGGCTCAGGCCACCGGCGTTACTTGAACCCCCTTGCTCCCATGCACTGGAAAATCGAGATTCTGGACAATCACACCGGGGAGATTGGTGAGGCCGTGCCGCACGCGGATCACCTGTTTGAATCGGAGGAATATCACTACGATCAGGGCCAGGTGCTGGAGGTGGCCGTACACAAGACGGACGACCAGCAATGGCACATTTTCACCGACCTCGACTCCGGCCATCGTTTCAAGATTCCGCCGGAGAAGTACCGCAAGGTCACCTGAGGCGGGCGGGGTGGCGCGGCCGGCCGGCCGCGCCTACGATGCCGGCGGCGGGCCGGCGGCGGGTTCGCCGAGCAGCGGCGGCATGGGGCAGCCGAGAACGTCCGCGGTCGCGCGCAGGAGTTCGGCCTCCTCGGGTTGAATCTGGTTGTCCGCGCCCGCGGTGTGGGCGCAGGCCGACAGGAGGCGCTGTTTGATCGGGTAGGACGCGGTGGCGAGCTTGTCGAGGGCGGCGTCGAGCCGGGGGAATTCGCACGCATCCGGCGGGAGCAGCGTCAGCTGGTCGGTGATGAGCTCGAGCTGGCCGGCGCCGGCGCGGAAGGCCGTGGCGGCGGCGGCGGGATCGGCCTCGGCGGTGCCGTCCGCCCGCTCGGGGCCCGTCATCGCCCCGGCCCAGGCCAGGGCGGAGAGGACGACGGCGATCTCACCCGCCACCGCGTTGAAGGAGTAGATCTGGACGATGGCGGCGGCCGGCGCGCCGCCCACGGCGAGGTGGCGCAGCAGAACTTTCTGCACGGCGAACTCAAAATAGGAGAGCTGCTGGTCGGCGGCGATGAGGGCCTGGCAGGTGGCGGTGAAGGCGGCCAGGTCGGCGGGCGGCAGCTGGCGCAGGGTGGGCAGCGTGAGTTGCGCGAGCGGCAGCTTGATCTCCACCGGCAGCGGGGCGACCAGCGGCCGCAGGTCGGCGACGAGCGCGGCGGCCGCGTCGCCGGCCTTCGCCTTGAGGAGGACGGTCGACGGGTCGTTGGCGGCGCCCGACCCACCGAGCAGCATCGCGTAGACCACGGCCGGGGCCTCGCGCGGCTGGCGCGCGGCCTCGCGCAGGCGCGGCGGCGTCGCGCCGAGAAGGTTGCGGGCGTGATCGACGTGCTGCGGCGTGAGGCTCCCGATCTGCGCCACGGCGGCGAGCGGGGCGACCGCCGCCGCCACCGGCGCGCCGACGGGGAGGTTGTAGGCGCGGCGCAGCGCCTCCGCCGGCAGAATCGGCGGGGCGCCGTAGCCCAGGCGGCGGAAACTCTCGTCCTTGACGTCGACGACCTCCGGCGGCTGGAAGTATTTGCCGTCCCACTGCGGGTCGATCGCGCGGATGCGCGCCTCCAGCGGCGGGTGCGTGGCCCACAGGCCGCTGAAGAGCGTGACGGGGGAGCCCTCGGCGAAGAAGAAGTGGCCGATCTCGGCGGCCTTGTGGGTGACGAGGTCCGAGCCGAGCGCGTAGCCGCCGATCTTCCGCAGGGCGCCGGCGATCCCGCCCGGGTTGCGCGTGAACTGCACGGCGGAGGCGTCGGCGAGGAATTCGCGCTGGCGCGACACCGCGGCCTGGATCACCCGCCCGAAGAAGTAGCCGATGTAGCCGATGATCATCAACAGCAGCCCGATGAGCAGAATGACCGCGATACCCCCGCCGCCCTTGCCCCGGACGCGCACCCGCCCCTGGCCCAGGCCCCGCAGGATGCCGCGCCCGATCAGGCCGATGACGAGGATGCCGAAGACCGTGGCGGCGATCTTCACGTTCAGCCGCATGTCGCCGTTGAGGATGTGGCTGAACTCGTGCGCGAGCACGCCCTGCAGCTCGTCGCGGCTGAGCTTCTCCATCGTGCCGCGCGTGACGGTCACCACGGCGTCGCTGGTGGTGAGGCCGGCGGCAAAGGCGTTGATGCCGGGCTCGTCGTCGAGCACGTAGACCGCCGGCACGGGCACGCCCGAGGCGATGGCCATCTCCTCGACCACGTCGAGCAGCCGGCGCTCGTGCAGGTCGGTGGTGTGGGTGTCGACGCGGCGGGCGCCCACGCCCTCCGCCACCGCCGCGCCGCCGCCGCGGTACTGGGACCATTTGTAGAGCGAGGCGAAGCCGATCACGGCGAGGGTGCCGGCGGCGACGGCGGCCAGCGCCTGGACGTCGAACCACGAGAGCTCCGAGAGATCGTACACCCGCCCTGCGCGCGCCCAGTTGAGGATGAGCATCACCGCGAAGTAGGTGAGGACGATCGTGCCGAGGACGGCGAGGCCGAAGAGCACGACCAGCCGGCTGGTGCGTTTGCGCGCGTGTTCCTGGGCCTCGAAGAAGTCCATGGTGTTTGACCGACTGAGCGGGACGGGAATCTGGCGGGACGGACGGCGGGCCGCCGGCCCCGCGGCCAGGGCACGACTCAGCTGAAGCTGACCTTCGGGGCGGCGCGCTCGGCGGCGTCGTCAAGCTGGAAGAGCTGCGCGTCGCTGAAGCCGAACATGCCGGCGAAGACGACGTTGGGGAAGGTCTCGCGGGTGGTGTTGTAGACCATGACGGCGTCGTTGTACGCCTGGCGCGCGAAGGAGACGCGGTTCTCGGTCGAGGTGAGCTCCTCGGAGAGCTGCATCATGTTCTGGTTGGCCTTGAGGTCGGGATACTGCTCGGCGACGACCATCAGGCGGGACATCGCGCCGGCGAGGCCGGATTCGGCGCCGACCAAGCTCTTGACCGCGCTGGCATCGGCGGGATTGGCGGCGGCGGCCTGCGAGGCGGCGAACGCGATGTTGCGGGCCTTGATCACGTCCTCGAGCGTGCTGTGCTCGTGCTTGAGGTAGCCCTTGGCGGTCTCGACCAAGTTGGGGATCAGGTCATAGCGGCGCTTGAGCTGGACGTCGATCTGGGCGAAGGCGTTCTTGAACCGGTTGCGGAGGGCGACGAGGCGGTTGTAGATGCCGGCCACGAAGAGCGCCAGCACCACGACGAGGCCGAGGAGGATGAGCAGGATGACAAGGACGAGGGTCATGGCGGGGAGGGGGGACAAGGCTGAACAATCGCGGCGGATTAAGGTCCAACAGTGCCGCTGACGCGAGCCTTAACCCGTTACACCTCCCCACCTTAATTGTAGACTCGGGCGGGCTTGCCACGCTGCCCGGCGCGTCGCAACCTGTCGCAAAGCGCATGCCCCGCTTGACGTTGATTCCTCCGCTTGTCGTCCTCGCGGCCTTTGCGCTGCTGGCGGGCGGGGCACGCGGGCAGGACATGACGGTGACCCTGCCGGGCGTGAAGGCCCCGGCCCCGGCCGCGGCTGCGGTCGCGGCGCCGGCCTCGCCGCTCGTGCTCCCGGGGGAGCTGCCGGCGGCGCCGGGCGACTGGATTGCGCGGGCGGCGGCGGCGGAGCGGGCGCTGGAACTGGGGTTTTCGCCCGCGGCCGAGGCCCTGCTCCGGGAGCTGCTGGCGTCGCCGGACACGCCGGGGGCCCAGCGCAACCGCCTGACGCTTGACCTTGTGGGCGCGTTGCTCGACCAGGGGCGCTTGGACGAGGCCGAACAGGCGCTCGGCCAGCTGACAGGGGCGCACAATTCCGCCTATCATCTGCGGGCCGGCCTGATCGCGGCCTACCGCCGCCAGCCGGACGCGGCGCGCGGCGAGGCGGCCCAGGTGAAACTCGACGAGCTGCCGCCGGCGGAGCGCGGCTGGTTCCATTTTCTCGAGGGCATGATCGCGGATCTGGCCGGGGATCTGGGACGGCGCAACCAGGCCTACGACGAGGCGGTGAAAGCCGCCGTGTCCGAGATCCAGCGGGCGCGTTTCCAGCTGGAACAGCTGCGCGTGAACCTGCTGTCCGGCCCGGTGACGGAGCAGGAAGCCGCGCGGCTGCGGCAGAACATGGAGCGGCTGCAGGGCCAGAAGCCGGGCTACGCGTATGTCCGCTACTACGCCGCGGCCCTCAACGCCCTCGGCCGCAAGGCGGAGGCGGTGGACCTGCTCCAGCGCCAGCTGCAGTCGCTGCCGCCGGAGGAGCGGCAGGAGCTCGACGACATGCGCCTGCTCCTGGGTTTGATCGCCGGCGGCGCGAGCGGGGTGGGGCGCAACGCGCTCTTCGGCCTGCTGGAGCGGGCGGTGAGCCCGGAGTCGCAGCGCATCGCCCTGCAGCTGCTGGCGCGGGCCAGCGGCGACGGGGCCGCCCGCGCCGATTTCCGCGCGAAGCTCGACCAGCTGATCGCCGCGCCGGTGCGGCACCCCATCATCGAGGACCTGCGCGTCTTCCGCGCCCAGGTGGCCCTGGCGGACAAGAACTACGACCAGGCGAACGAGGACGCCAAATGGCTGCTCGACAACTTTCCGGGCTCGCGGCTCAAGACCCAGGCGCTGGGGGTGCTGACCAGCGTGGCCTGGGAGCAGGCGCGCTACCGCACCGCGGCCGACGACGCGGCCCAGCTGCGCGTCGAGCTGCCGCCCGGCGACGCGCGGTCGCGCCTGGGCGTGCTGGTGGCCGAGGCGGATTTTCGCGCCGGTGACTACCGCAACGCCGCCGACGCCTACGGCTCGGCCCAGCGGGAGCCGCCCGCCGGGATCCCACCGGGCTCGCTGCTGTTCCAGCGGGTGCTGGCGGAGATCAATTCCGACCAGCTGGCGGAGGCGCAGACGCTGCTGGACCAGGCGGCCGGGATGACGGACGTGGCGGCGGTGAGCCGCTGGCAGGCCGAGTGGAACCTCGCGCGGGCCCTGCAGGCCCGCGACCAGAACGCCCAGGCCCTGAAACGCGTGTCCCGCCTCGTGGCCGAGACCGGCGCCGCCGCGCTGCCGCCGGAGCTCGTGGTACGCATGCTCTGGCTGCAGGCGCACCTGGAATTCCAGGCCGGCGCGCCGGCCGAGACCATCCAGCTGGTGGATGCGTTGCTGGCGCGGCTGGAAACGCCGGCGATGGCCGCGCTGCCGGCCGCGCTCAAGACGGAGGTGGCCAGCACCAGCGTGCTGCTGAAGGCCCAGGCGCTGCTGGACGCGAAGAACCCGCGGGCCGGCGCGGCGGTGGAGGGGCTCGAGTTGCTGAAGAAACTGCGCGCCGACTATCCGAAGAGCGACGCGGCCATCTACTCCTTCGTGGCCGAAGCGGACTATTACTCCGCGCGCTACGAGATCGGCGAAGCCCAGCGCCTGTTCACCCACCTGGCCGACGCCTATCCGGACAGCAAGATCGCGCCGTTCGCGCTGTATGAGGCGGCGCTGAACGCCGAACGCCGCGGCCAGGACGCCTACTACGAGGACGCCCTGCGGCTGATTGAGCGGCTCGTCACGACCTACCGGGACAGCGATCTGGTGTTCTACGCGCGGCTGAAGGAAGGCGACCTCTTCCGCAAGGTGAACCGGTTCGCCAACGCGCAGCAGACCTACGAATGGCTGGTCAACAACTATTCCCAGCACCAGGACGTGATGCTGGCCCAGCTGGCGCTGGCCGACTGCCACTACGCGCAGGCGGCGAGCGATCCCTCGCACTGGGAGAGCGCGGAGACGATCTACGAGCGGCTGCAGGACTATCCGAAGGCGCCGGCGGACCTGCGGGTGGAGGCGGGTTTCAAGCACGGCTACACCCAGCTCAAGCGCGGCAGCGCGGCGCGGGCGGAAGCGACCTGGTGGCTGGTGACGAACACCTTCCTGCTCGATTCCAGCCGGGCCGCCGAGCTGGGCGCAAAGGGTCGCTACTGGATGGCGCGCACGCTGCTCGAACTCGGGGACCTCTATGAGAAGCAGGCGAAGCTCGATCAGGCGCGCAACGCCTACCAGCTGCTCCTGCAGCAGGGGTTGCCCGGCAAGGCGCTGGCCCAGCAGCGGCTCGCGCGGTTCACGCCGGCCGCGGCGGGCGCGGCCCAACCCTGAGCGACCATGAGGACCCCCGGCCGCCAGCACCGACCCACGCCGCGCCCGCGGACGACCCGCTGCTTTGCCATTTACGGTCCGGGGGAAAGCCCGGCATAACCACGGGCGCCATGACAGGTCTGGACTTCAGTCTATTCAGCGCGGGCGGGCCGATGATGTGGGTGCTGCTCGCCATGAGTCTGGTCGGGACGCTGCTTTTCATCGAGCGGCTGCTGTTTCTGCACCGGGGGCAGATCCGGTCCACGGCCTTCGTGAGCGGGATCAAGAACATCCTCGCCAAGCGACGGTTGATGGAGGCGCTCACGGTGTGCGAGGAAACGCCCGGTCCGGTGGCCGCGGTGGTGAAATCGGCGCTGCTGAACGCCGACGCCGACGAGCAGACAATGCGCCTGGCCGTGCAGGAGGCTGCGCTGGTGGAGATCCCGGTGCTGGAACGGCGGCTCGGGTCGATCGCCGCCATCGCCCAGGTGGCACCGCTGGTGGGGCTGCTGGGCACGCTTCTGGGGATGATCGCAACCTTCCACGCCTTCATGCAGGGCGGCCATTACGCGACGGCCAACGCGCTGGCGACCGGGATGTGGCAGGCGCTGATCAGCACGGCCGGCAGCCTGGTGGTCGCCATCCCCGGCCACCTGGCCTACCATTTTCTCAGCGGGCGGGTGCGCGCGATCGTGCGCGACGTGGAGTGGTCGGGCAACGAAATCATGAAGTACCTGCTGGTCGAGTACCGCAACCTGCCGGCCAACGGCGCCGGGGTCCCGCCGGTCGCGGAGGGCCGGCCGTGATCACGCGCCCGCTGGATCTGGCCTCGCGCCTGCGGCCGCCGCCGCGGAACTTCGACGCGCTGTTCCTGGTGAACGGCGGGCTGATCGTGCTGTACTTCTTCCTCTTCGGCTCGCGGTTCGTGCTCGCGCCCGGCCTGGGCGTGGGTTTCCAGCTTCCGGAGATGCCGGGCGCGACCCAGGGCGCGGCGGTGACAACCGTGGTCATCAGCGTGCGGCACTCCGACATGGTGCTCGTGGACGACGGGATGCTCAACTACGCGCAGCTGCGCGACTGGTTGCAGGCGCGCGCCCGCCACGAGAAATCGCCGGTCCTGCTGGTGCGCGCCGACCGGAACGTGCCGACCGAGGACATGGGCAAGATCGCGGCGATGGCCGGACAGGCCGGATTTGCCGGGATCCAATGGGCGATGGAAGCGCCGCCCAACGGGCGCGGCCAGCCCTGAGGGCCGGGCGCGGAGAGGCGGCGTGACCAAGCCATCCAAACGGCGCGGGGCGGGGTGGGGCGTGGCGGTCCTGACGGTCGTGTTCGTGATCGCCGCAGCCGCCGTGTTGTTCCGGCCTTTGGGCCGGAACCCCGCCGTGTCGAATCCGACCCCGCCGCCCAAAGTCAGCGTCGCCCAGCTGCCGGCGTCCGACGAACTCAAGAACGAGCGGCCCGCGGAGACGCTGCTGCGCGAGCAGGCGACCCTGCTGGATCCCACTCCGCTTTTCCTGCCGACTGACAAGAATGCCAGCCAGCAACCCCTGCCGACCGAGGTGAGCCGTCAACCCGAGCAGGTCTTCCGGGATTTCCCGTGGGTGCCTTTTTTTGACGAGACCACGCTGAAGCTGCCCGCCGGTCCGGTGCAGCCCCTGCCCCAGGGGCCGCAGGATCTGCTGAAGGAAATGTCGCGCGACCCGTTCGTGGGCTTCGACCGCCGCGATGTGCCGCTCAATCCGCTGCCGGCGCGGCTGGGATATGTGGAGGTGAGCCGCGTGTCCGACGGGCAGATTGAACTCTCGCAAAAGCTCGAACGCCCGGTGGTCCTGCCGGCGGGCCGACTGGATTGGCAGCCGGCCGAGTTTCTGGTGGACGTGACGCCGACGGGTTTGCTGGGACGCCCGGCGATCACCTCCAGTTCGGACATCGAGGAAGTGGATCTTTTTTTGCGTGACTATCTGACGGAAGTCGTTCACCTTGGGGAACGTCTGTCACCCGGGGTGTACCGGGTGGTGGTCGGGCCTTAACGCAGGGACCAGGCAAACCCATTCAGCGAATCAGGGCGCACAGACGGAGCGTCGTGCGGGGCGGCCATGAATCGTAAAGATTACAGTTGACGGTTAAAAACCCGTTGATCACGTTCAACCTTTCACGCAGTTGCTGGCCTAGCCTTGGTCTGCCCAGATAGCTCAGTCGGCAGAGCACGTCCTTGGTAAGGACGGGGTCGTCGGTTCAAATCCGATTCTGGGCTCCAGGCCAACGTCGGCGGCTTCTCCGACGCTAATCCAGAGGTCGACAATCTAACCCAAACGTTTCTCCCCCATGGCTAAAGGAACATTCGAACGCACAAAACCGCACGTGAATGTTGGCACGATTGGCCACATTGATCACGGCAAGACGACGCTGACGGCAGCCATTCTGTCGGTGCAAGCGAAGAAAGGCCTGGCTGAGGTCAAGGCTTATGCGGAAATCGCCAAAGGCGGCACCGTGCGCGACGCCACCAAGACGGTGACGATCGCGGTGGCGCACGTGGAATATCAGACGGAGAAACGTCACTACGCGCACGTCGACTGCCCGGGTCACGCGGACTTCGTGAAGAACATGATCACCGGCGCCGCGCAGATGGACGGCGCCATCCTGGTCGTGAGCGCGGCGGACGGCCCCATGCCCCAGACGCGTGAGCACATCCTGCTCGCCCGCCAGGTCGGCGTGCCGAAGCTCGTCGTCTTCCTGAACAAGGTCGACCTGATCGACGACAAGGAGCTCCTCGACCTCGTCGAGATGGAGATCCGCGAACTGATGACCAAGTACCAGTTCGATGGCGACAAGGCCGTGATCGTGCGCGGCTCCGCCACCGCCGCCCTCGAGGGCAAGCCCGAGGGGATCGCGGCGATCGACGCGCTGATGAAGGCGATCGACAGCGAGATTCCCCAGCCGATGCGCGAGATCGACAAGCCCTTCCTGATGTCGGTCGAGGACGTGTTCTCGATCACGGGCCGCGGCACCGTGGCCACCGGGCGCATCGAGCGCGGCGTGTGCAAGGTCGGCGACACCGTCGAGATCGTCGGCCTGCGCGACACCGCGACGACCGTCGTCACCGGCGTCGAGATGTTCCGCAAGATGCTCGACCGCGGCGAGGCGGGCGACAACGTCGGCGTGCTCCTGCGCGGCGTCGAGAAGGACGGCATTGAGCGCGGCCAGGTCATCGCGGCCCCGAAGTCGATCACCCCGCACACCAAGGCGAAGGCCGAGGTCTATGTGCTGAGCAAGGAGGAGGGCGGCCGGCACACGCCGTTCTTCAACGGCTACCGCCCGCAGTTCTACTTCCGCACCACGGACGTCACCGGCGTCATCCAGCTCCCGCAGGGCGTGGAGATGATCATGCCGGGCGACAACATCAACCTTACGATTCAGCTGATCGCCCCCATCGCCATGGAACGGACGCAGAACTTCGCGATTCGCGAGGGCGGCCGGACCATTGGCTCGGGCCGTATCACGGAGATCCTCGAATAACCACGCACCCGCGCGATTGCGGCGTCCGCCGGGGCTTCGCGGAGGGAGCCTCGGCTGCGTCTTCCAGGAAGAATCATCACGGAGGGCAGTAGCTCAATTGGTAGAGCAACGGTCTCCAAAACCGTCGGTTAGGGGTTCGAGTCCCTTCTGCCCTGCCACGCCAATCATTTTCGCATGAAAAACCCGTTCCGCGCCGTCCGCATCTTCGTCGGCGAGATGTACGCCGAGTTGCAGAAAGCCTCCTGGCCGACCCGCCATGAGTTGTGGGACTCGACGCTGGTCGTGATCGTGGCCGCGGTGCTGCTCGGGTTGTTCACCAGCATCACCGATTTCTCCCTGTACTGGTTCGTGTCGCTCTTCACGAAGCTGGTCAGCTGAGTCCGTTCCCATGTCCACCCAGACCTCCGCACCAGCCGGCGCCCAATGGTTCGCCCTGCACACCCTGTCGGGGCAGGAACCGAAGGTGAAGGCCTACATCGAGAAGTTCAAGGCGGCCGAGGAGCTCGACGACTTCATCTTCGAGGTCTTGCTGCCGACCGAGACGGTGGCGGAGGTCAAGGGCGGCAAGAAGTCCAGCAAGGTGCGCAAGCTCTATCCGGGCTATGTGTTCATCCAGATGCGGCTCTACGACGAGAGCAACCGCCTGCTGAACAAGCCGTGGTATTTCGTGAAGGAGGCGGCCGGCGTGATCGGCTTCGTCGGCGGCGACCATCCCGCCGCGCTGCGCCAGACCGAGATCGACGAGATCAAATCGCGGATCGAGGCGGCCACCGGCAAGGAGGTGCCGAAGGTGCAGTACGAGGTCGGCGAGGAGGTCAAGATCACCGACGGGCCCTTCATGAATCTCAACGGCCGCATCGACGAGATCGATCCCACCCGCGGCAAGCTCAAGATTTCCGTTTCCATTTTCGGCCGGTTCACGCCGGTCGAGCTCGAGTACTGGCAGGTCCAGCGCATCACCGACTGACCCGCCGCCGCCTTTCATTTTAACCGACCAACATGGCCAAAAAAATCCAGGGATACATCCGCTTGCAGCTGCCCGCCGGCGCGGCCAATCCGGCGCCGCCCGTCGGGCCGGCGCTCGGGGCGCAAGGCGTCAACATCATGGCGTTCTGCAAGGATTTCAACGCCAAGACCAAGGACCAGGCGGGCATGATCCTGCCGGTGGTCATTACGGTTTTCGCCGACAAGAGCTTCACCTACATCCTCAAGTCCCCCCCGGCCTCCGTGCTGCTGAAGAAGGCGGCCAACATCGCCAGCGGCTCGGCCAAGCCCAACCAGGACAAGGTGGGCAAGGTCACGCGCAAGCAGCTCGCCGAGATCTACCGCCTCAAGGCCAAGGACCTCAACGCCAAGACCGAGGAGGCGGGCATCCGCATCATCGCCGGCACGGCCCGCAACATGGGCATCGACGTCGTCGACTGAACCCGGGAGCGCCACCGAATTTCACCCTCTCACCGCGGGAGTCCCACCCGGGACGTTCGCACCGCAAGGAGCCACTGATGGAAAAAAAGAGCAAACGCTACCGCAGCGCCCAGCAGGTCGCTGACCTCGCCAAGGAGCACCCGCTGAAGGACGCGGTGGAGATCCTGGCGAAGTTTCCCAAGGCCAAGTTCGACGAGACCGTCGAGCTGTCGTTCCACCTCGGGGTCGACCCGTCGCAGGGCGAGCAGATGGTGCGCGGCACCACGCCTCTGCCGCACGGCACGGGCAAGAAGGTGCGGGTGCTGGTGTTCACCGACAACCCGAAGGCGGCGCTGGACGCCGGCGCCGACCACGCGGGCCTGCAGGACATGATCCAGAAGGTGCAGGAGGGCTGGCTCGATTTCGACGTCGCCATCGCGACCACCGAGGCCATGAAAACCGTGCGCACGATCGCGCGCGTCCTCGGCCCGAAGGGCCTGATGCCGAATCCGAAGTCGGGCACGGTGACCGACGACATTGCGGCGGGCATCAAGGCGGTGAAGGCCGGGCGGGTGGAGTTCAAGATGGACAAGGCCGCCAATGTCGGCGTGGGCATCGGCAAGCGGTCGTTTCCGCCGGCCCAGATCTTGGAGAACGCGGCCGCCGTGCTGGAGGCCGTGGGCAAGTCCAAACCCGCCACCTTCAAGGGCCGCTACATCCTGACGATGGCCCTGTCCTCGTCCCAGAGCCCGGGCATCCGCATCGCGGGCAATGAATACAGCAAATACTGAACCGGAGCCCCGAGCATGAGAGTCGAGAAGAAATACCTGATCGAGGAGGTGGCCGGCCACCTCAAGAAGTCCGACTACGTCATCCTGGCGAATTACGACAAGATGACGGTCGCCGACGTGGCCGAGCTGCGGCGGCGGCTCGCGCCGCACGCCGCGGAATTCCACGTGGTCAAGAACAGCTCGCTGCGGGTCGCCGCGCAGGCCCTGAGCCTGCCGGAGTTCGACCGCGCGCTGATCGGGCCGACCGCCATCATCGTCGGCGGGAAGAACTCGCCCGGCGTGGCCAAGGTGCTGCGCGATTTCATCAAGGAAAAGCAGAAGATCGTGCTCAAGGCCGGCGTGCTCAACGCCCGGCTCCTCACCTCGGGCGAGCTCGAGAAACTCGCCGAGCTGCCGTCGCTCGAGGCGCTCCGCGCCCAGCTGCTCGGCCTGCTGCTGCAGCCCGCCACCCGCTTCGTGCGGGTGCTCAACGCGGTGCCGCAGGGCGTGGTCAACGTCCTGCAGGCCAAGGTGCGCGCCGCGGAGGGCAAGACCTGAACCCCTTTTACCGCGGCGGCGGTCTCGGCCGCCCGCCGCGGCAAAACCACATCAACCGCCACGGACTAGGAGATACGTCTCTTAAACCCACTTCCGGTGCGAAGTCGCTAGCCCGGGGCAGGAGATCATCATGAGCAACATCACCAAGGAACAAGTCGTCGAGTGGCTCTCGAGCCAGTCGGTCCTCGAAATCGCCGGTCTGGTCAAGGACCTCGAGTCCAAGTGGGGCGTTTCCGCCGCCGCGCCCGTCGCCGTGGCCGCCGCGCCCGCCGCCGGAGCCGCCGCCGCCGCGCCCGCGGAGGAGAAGACCGAATTCACCGTCATGCTCGTTGAAGCCGGCGCGAACAAGATCGGCGCCATCAAGGAGGTGCGGGCCATCACGGGGCTGGGCCTGAAGGAGGCCAAGGACCTCGTCGAGGGCGCGCCCAAGGCGGTCAAGGAGGGGGCTTCCAAGCAGGAGGCCGAGGAGATCAAGAAGAAGCTCGAGGCCGCCGGGGCCAAGGTCGAGCTCAAGTAACCACCGATTGGCGATTCGCACCGCAACGCAGACTGTCGGGTCGGGGCCGGCCGCGCCGCAACGCGACCGGGGCTCCGCGCTGTCTGCTTTTCCCTTTTTCCGGCCGCGGCGGGCCGCCCCCCGCCGCGCCGGCACCGAGTCCTCTGTCCATTAAACGGGAGTATCCATGCCTGACCGCATCCACACCGAACGCAGCAATTTCGGCCGTCTCAAGGAAGTGATTCCGCCGCCGAACCTGATCGAGATCCAGATCAATTCCTACCTCGACTACCTGCAGAAGGGCGTGCCCGACAAGCAGCGCAAGCCGCAGGGCCTGGAGGCGGTGTTCCGCGAGGTCTTCCCGATCGAGTCCTACGACGGGCGTCTGGTGCTGGAGTACGTCTCCTACACCATCGGCGACCCCAAGCACTCGGAGATCGAGTGCATCCGCGAGGGCATCACCTACGCCGTGCCGCTTTACGTGAAGCTCCGGCTGCGGGAGGAGGACTTCATCAAGGACGAGGAGAT
>DATJUU010000110.1:0-11459 GCA_035502155.1 Opitutaceae bacterium | reverse complement strand
ATGAAGATGAGCGACGCGCGCAGGCTCGCGGCCGAGGCCTTGAAGCTGAACGACCCGAAGGAGATCCACGCCCGGGCCGAGGAGTTCTACGACGCGCGGGTGAAGGTGGAGTAGGCGATCGCGGATTGGGGAGACCGGATCGCGGAAAGGGAGGAGACGGCGGAACGCCCGATGAACTGGGATTTTCGAAACCTCATCCGGCGGGGCGGGGGGCGGTGGCCGCGCAGCTGGCGGCGCGACGAGCATCGTCCGCTCCGCGCGCCCGACCTGGATGCGGACCCGACTCCGCCACTGCCGCCACCCGCAGCGCCATCTGATGCCGATGAGCATTGGCTCCCGCCGCCGTGGCAGCCGCCGGCGGGAAAATCCGACGCTTGGCGCGAATCGGATTCGTAGAGGCGTCAGGCCGGGCGGCTTCGCCCGGGTGGACGCCGGCGCTCAGTGCCCGAGCAGCGCCAGCCCGGCGGCGGGGCCGGAGGTGACCGCGGCGAGCGAGGACGAAAGGGCGTCGAGCGTCGCGGCCGGGCTCACCCCGAGGTAGATGATGCCGCCGATGAGCGCCAGGCAGAGCACCTTGACCGGCCAGCCGAGGCGGATGCGGCCCGCGGCGGCCGCGGCCGGGACGTCGCCGAACACGGCGGTGCGGATGACCTGGAGGTAGTAGTAGATGGCGACGGCGGAGTTGACCACGGCGATGATCACCAGCGCGAGGTGGCCCTGCGCGAACGCCGCGGTGAGCAAACTCAGCTTGGCCATGAAGCCCACAAACGGCGGCACGCCGGCGAGGGCGAAGAGCGCCACGAGCAGCGTGACCGCGAGCAGCGGCGAGCGGCGGTGCAGCCCGGCGAGCTCCTCGATCGGGACATTGGCGCCGTCGCGCGACACCCGGCTGATCACCACGAAGCAGGCGAGGATCATCAGGAGGTAGCCGGCGAGGTAGTAGAGGGCCGCGGTGTAGCCGGCGGTGTCGAGCGCGACGATGCCCATCAGCGCGTAGCCGGCGTGGGCGATGCCGGAGAAGCCCAGCAGGCGCTTGAAGTCCTTTTGCACGAGCGCGATCAGGTTGCCGTAGCACATCGACGCGGCGGCCAGCCCGGTGAGCAGCAGCGCCACCGTGCGGTTGTCGGGCGTGGCCAAGGCGACGAAGCGCACGAGCACGGCGACAGCGCCCAGCTTCGGCAGCGAGGCGATCAGGGCCGCGGTCTCGTTCGATGCGCCTTGGTAGACATCCGGCGTCCAGAAGTGGAAGGGGAACACGGCCAGCTTGTAGTAGAGCCCGCAGAACGTCAGGCCGAGGCCGGCGATGGCCAGCGGCGAGCGCACGACCGGCGGAAGGATGGCGAGCATCGCCGGCAGGTGCAGGGTGCCGGTGAGGCCGTAGAGGTAGCTCAGGCCGAAGAGCATGATCCCGTTGGCCGCCACGCCGAACATGACGTACTTGATGGCCGACTCCATCTGGGTGCGCTGGCCCGCGCGCTCGCGCCGCATCGGCACCATCAGGTAGAGCGGGAAGGAGGAGAGCTCCAGCGCCACCACCAGCGAGATCACGTCGACACAGCTCACGAGCAGGACCAGGCCGGTGACGCTCAGGGTCAGGAACAGGTGGTACTCGGCCTTGACCTCGCCGCGGATGTCCGGGAGGTCGCCGCCGAGCAGCACGAGGGCCGCGTAGCCGAAGGTCAGGATCAGCTTGAGCAGCTGCGAGAAGGCGTCGACCCGGTAGGCGCCGCTGAAGAGCTCCGCCTGCCGCCCGAGGCTGAGCGCGCTGGCGGCGAAGGCGGCCAGGGCCACGCCGAGGGCGACGTTGCGGGCCAGCCGGGCGCGGTTGTCGCCGAGGCTCACCGCGAACAGGCCGAGCGCGCCGGCGAGCAGCACGAGTTCGGGGAGGAACTGGAACACGAAATTCATCGACGAAGGTTTTCCACAACCAAGACGCCAAGACACCAAGTCCCGTAGGGGCGCAGGCTCGCCCGTTCGACAAGCTCAGGGCCCCGAGCGCGTCGAGGGGCTGCGCCCATGGTGGCCCTTTGCGTCTTGGTTACTTGGTTGTTCACAAGAAATCAGGGTGTCGGGACGGCGGCGACCTGCGCCAGCAGATGCTGCACGCTGGCGTCCATCACGTGGAGGATGGGCCCGGGGTGGAGCCCGATCCAGAAGACGAAGACCAGCAGCGGGGCGAGGGCGAGGATCTCGCGTGGGTTGAGATCCTTCAGGCCGGCGTGGTCGGGATTATGGATGCCGCCCCAGGCCAGGCGCTGGAGCATGCGCAGATTGTAGGCCGCGGCGGCGACCACGCCCGGCACGGCGCAGGCGATCAGCACCTTCGAGACCGGGAAGCCGCCGGCCAGCACGAGGAACTCGCCGATGAAGCTGTTGGTGCCCGGGAAGGCCAGC
Source organism: Opitutaceae bacterium (assembly GCA_035502155.1). Taxonomy (GTDB): domain Bacteria; phylum Verrucomicrobiota; class Verrucomicrobiia; order Opitutales; family Opitutaceae; genus Fen-1467. The sequence continues at coordinate 9,065 of DATJUU010000110.1, read as the reverse complement.
GACGAGAGGCAGAACACGCCGAGGAAGAACGCGAACACCGGCATGTATTTGCCGAGGCCGGCGGTGGCGTCGAGGTCGCGCGTGTGCAGGTGCTCGGCGATGAGGCCGACGCAGATGAACAGCGCCCCGGTGGTGACGCCGTGGTTGATCAGCACGAACACCGAGCCCTCGAGGCCGCGGGGGTTGAAGACGAAGAGGCCGAGGGTCGCGAAGCCCATGTGGCCGACGCTCGAGTAGGCGACGAGCTTCTTCAGGTCGGACTGGGCGAGGGCGGCGAAACCGCCGTAAAGGATGGCGGCGACGGAGAGCCCGAGCACGTAGGGCGCGAAGACGTGGGCGGCGTAGGGCGTGATCGGCAGGCTGAAGCGCAGGAAGCCGTACGCGCCCATCTTGAGGAGGATGCTGGCGAGCAGCACGCTGCCGGCCGTCGGCGCCTCGACATGGGCCGCGGGCAGCCACGTGTGGAAGGGGAACATCGGCACCTTGATCGCGAACGAGAGGAAGAACGCCGCGAAGATCCAGCACTGGAAGACGGGGCTGAACGGCCGGCCCATCAGGTCGGGGATGGCAAAGGTGCCGGCCTGCAGGCGCAGGGCAATGAGCGCCACGAGCAGGAAGATCGAGCCGGCCATCGTGTAGATGAAGAACTTGAGCGCGGCGTAGATCCGCCGTGGCCCGCCCCACACGCCGATCAGCAGCGTCATCGGGATGAGCATCGCCTCCCAGAAGACGAAGAAGAGGATCGAATCCAGCGCGCAGAAGACGCCGATCATCGCCGTCTCCATCAGCAGCAGGCAGATCATGAACTCCCGCACCCGGTCCTTGATGTAGGTCCACGAGGCGAGCACGCAGAGCGGCGCCACCAGCGTCGTGAGCAGGATGAGCAGCAGGCTGAAGCCGTCGATGCCGACCGTGTAGTTGATGCGCAGGCCGGGGATCCACGCGGCGTGCTCGAGGAACTGGAACCTGGCGCTGCCCGCGTCGAAGCCGGTCCACAGCCGCACCGAGAGCACTGCCACGGCGGCGGTGGCCAGCAGGGTCCACCAGCGCAGCACGCGCCCGCTGCGGAGCAGCGCGGCGACCGCCGCGGCGGCCAGCGGCGCGAAGATCAGCACGCTGAGGAGCGGGAAGCTGGCGTTGGCGGAGGACGGGGGCATGGGACGGGGGCGTCAGGCCAGGAGGAGGAACGCGACCAAGGCGACCGCCGCGACCGCGAAGACGAGGGTGAGGTTCTCCTGCAGGGCGCCGCGCTGGGCGAGGCGCAGCTGGCCGCCGGCGCGGCGGACCGTGGCCGCGAGGCCGTCGACGGCCCCGTCGATCACGCGATTGTCGAACTCCCGGATCGCGCCGGCGGACTTCATCAGGCCGCGCAGGCCGCCGAGGCGGTAGACCTCGCCCACGCCGGTGTCGACCGTCTGGACCGGCTTGCGCGCCAGCCAGAGGAAGGCGCGGCCGCCGATCCGGTAGAACCAGTCGAGGTCGACGTTGGTGCCGCGGTGCGGCTCGATCTTGCGGAGCTTCACCAGCACGAAGAACGCCAGCGCGGTGAAGAGCAGGATCTGGAGCGTCTCCGCGATGTGGTAGGAGGTGTAGGGGTGGTAGGCCGCCGCGGCCGCCGGGTAGGGCAGCATCCGGTAGAGGTAGGGCGTGTAGACGCCGATGAAGACGCAGAGCAGGGCGGTGAAGCCCATCGCCAGCCGCATGTTCCAGGGCGGATCCGACGCGCGGTCCCAGACGTCCGGCGCGCACTGGTTCTTCCCGAACCAGACGAAATAGGGGACCTTGAGGCCGTTGCAGTAGAACGTGCCGATCGCGGCGAGGTTGAGCAGGAAGCCCGCCCAGAGCAGGTGCTCGTCGAAGCCGGCCTCGACGATCATCGACTTGCTGACGAAGCCGCTGAAGAGCGGGAAGGCCGAGATCGACAGGCCGCCGATCAGGGTGAAGAGGAACGTCCACGGCATCTTCTTGTAGAGGCCGCCGAGCTGCGACATGCGCGTCTCGCCGGTCATCTTCAGCACCGTGCCGCCGCCCATGAAGAGCAGGCCCTTGTAGAGGATGTGGGCGAAGGCGTGGGCGCAGGCGCCGTTGATCGCCAGCTCGGTGCCGATGCCGACGCCGGCCACCATGTAGCCGACCTGGCTGACGATGTGGTAGGCGAAGAGCCGGCGCACGTCGTTCTCGATCACGGCGTAGATCACGCCGTAGAGGGACATGATCACGCCGAGCACGACGAGCAGCTCCAGGCCCGCGAAGCCGCGGCAGAGCGCGTAGACCGCGGTCTTGGTGGTGAACGCGCTGAGGAAGACCGAGCCGTTGAACGTGCCCTCGGGATAGGCGTCGGGCAGCCACGCATGCAGCGGCGGAACCGCGGCGTTGAGCAGGAAGCCGATCAGGATCAGGTAGCCGGCGGGCGTGACGTGGTGGACGTCGAACGCGCCGAAGGCCGTGCTGCCCGCCGCCTTCACGTGCAGGATGATGCCGGCGAGGAGCGAGAGCCCGCCCGCGACGTGCACCAGCAGGTAGCGGAAGCCGGCGGCGGTGGACTGCGGCCGGCGGCGGAACCACACCAGGAAGACCGACGAGAACGCCATCAGCTCCCAGAAGAGGAAGAGGGTGAGCAGGTCGCCGGCGAAGATGGCGCCGAGCGAGCCGGCGACGTAGACCCAGGCGGCGATGTGCTGGGCGTCCTCCTCGACCTGCAGGCCGAAGAGGGTGCCGATGATGCACATCAGGCTCATGATGTGCGCGAAGACCAGGCTGAGGGAGTCGACCCGGCCGAAGGTCAGGACCCAGCGCAGGAAGTTGACGTGCGCGAACTCGCCGCGCGGCATCACGACCACGAGCCCGTAGGCCAGCAGCGGCACGAGGAGGAGGAAACCCTTCTTCGCGCTGCGCGGCACCCACGGCAGCACGACGCCGCCGAGCAGCAGGACGAGCGCGGGATGGATCCACGGGTTACTCATCGTAGTAGTCCTCCCGCTGCGAGACGCCGAGGTGGCCGAGGCTCTTGGAAAAGACGACGAGCACGAGGCAGCCGAGCAGGCCGAAGACCGACCAGAAGCCCGGCAGGTGCTCCACCCCCGTGTGGGCGTGCGCCTTGTCGACCACGGCCGGCAGCGCATCGAGCACGATCAGCAGCGCCAGCACCGCGCACCCCGCCCGCACCACGGTCGGGAGGCGGTCGCGAAGGTAATCAATGATACCGAGCAGTTTCACGGCACGAAGAGGTAGCGGGTAGCAAAGCCCGGCGCGGCGTCATGCTCGCTACTGGCTACTCGATGCTCGCTACTGGGTTTCATGGCAGGACGGAGGCGGCGAAGTGCATGAAGACGCCGGGGAAGATGCCAAGCAGCACGGAGATCACGGCGGTAAGGCAGAGCGGGATGAGCATCGCCAGCGGCGCCTCGCGCCAGGCGTGGCCGGCATCCCCGGCGGGCGCCGGGCTGAAGAAGGCGTGGTAGACGACCGGCGCGAAATAGGCGGCGTTGAGGATCGCGCTGACGAGCAGGATCACGACGATTCCGATCGAACCGGCGTCGAGTGCGCCCACGAGCAGGTACAGCTTGGAGATGAAACCGCCCACCGGCGGGGCGCCGATCATGCTCAGCGCCGCGACGCCGAAGGCGCCGAAGGTGAAGGGCATCGCCCGGCCGAGGCCGTGCATCTCGGAGATCTTCTTCTTGTGGGTGGCGACGTAGATGGCGCCGGCGCAGAAGAACAGGGTGATCTTCCCGAAGGCGTGGGCGGCGATGTGGAACAGGCCGCCGGCGACGCCCACCGGCGTCAGCAACGCCACGCCGAGGATCACATACGAGAGCTGGCTGACCGTGGAGTAGGCCAGCCGCGCCTTCAGGTCGTCCTTGCTCAGGGCGATGATCGAGCCGACCAGGATGGTGATCGAGACGAAGTAGGCCGTGGGCAGGCCGAGATGCAACCGGGCCATCGTGTCGACGCCGAAGACGTAGAGCATCACGCGCACGGTCGCGAACACGCCGGCCTTGACCACGGCCACGGCATGGAGCAGCGCGCTGACCGGCGTGGGCGCCACCATCGCGCTCGGCAGCCAGTTGTGCAGCGGCATGACGGCGTTCTTGGCGAAGCCGAACAGGCAGCAGACGTAGAGGATGGCGATGAGGCCGTGGTGCACGCCGGCGGGCAGGATGCCGGTGCTGGCGTTGGTCGCGAAATCGAGGGTGCCGGAGAGCACGTAGATCAGCACCATCGCGGGGAGGATCAGCCCCTTGGCGGCGGTGGTCAGGTAGGTGAGGTACTTCTTCCCGCTCTCGTAACCCTCCTCGTCCTGGTGGTGGGCGACGAGCGGGTAGGTCGTGATGCTCACGATCTCGTAGAACAGGTAGAGGGTGAGCAGGTTGTCGGCGAAGGCGCAGCCGATGGCGCCGAAGATGGCCAGCGCGAAGCAGGTGTTGAAGCGCGTCTGGGCGTGCTCGCCGAGGCTGCGCATGTAGCCGGCCGAGTAGAACACCGTCAGCACCCACAGCGCCGAGGCGGCGCCGGCGAAGATCATGGACAGGGCGTCGGCGCGCAGCGCCACGCTCAGGCCGGGCAGGAGCGGGAAGATCGTGTAGTGCAGGGCCCGCCCGGCGCGCACGCAGGGCACGAGCGAGGCCACGACCAGGAACAGCACGATCGCGGCGAGCAGCGAGCAGGCCTCGCGCAGGTTCGGCCGCCTGCCGGTCGCCATCACCAGGCCGGCGCCCGCGAGCGGGGCAAGGACGGCGATGAGCAGGCGGGGGTCGTTCACCGGAGGCATCGCGTCAGCCTTTCAGCTCCGCCAGCTCCTTGACGCGGATGGAGCGGTAGTTGCGGTAGACCGCGATGATGATGCTCAGCGCGATCACGACCTCGGCCGCGGCGAGGCCCATGATGAACAGGACGGCGATCTGCCCGACCGCCGGGTCGGGCGCCACGAAGCGGTTCAGGGCCATGAAATTGAGCGAGGCGGCGGAGAAGATCAGCTCGCCGGCGATGAGCATGCCGATGAGCGAGCGGCGCTGGATCAGGCCGAAGATCCCGGCCGCGAGCAGGAACGCCGCGACGGCGAGGTAGACGCCCGGGCGGTCGAACAGGACCGGGTTCAAGCGGACCCCCTTCCGCCGCGCGCGATCACGAGGGCGCCGAGGATCGCGACCAGCAGCACGAGCGAGATCAGCTCGAAGGGCAGGCTGTAGGTGGTGAGCAGCGCGGAGCCGATGGCGGCCACCGAACCGTCGCCGGCGGGAGCGGCCGCGGCGGGCGCCGGCCAGGGTCCGTGCAGGCTCACGTAGGCCACGCCCCCGCCCAGGGCCGCGCTGACCGCCAGGGCCAGCGCGCTCCACCCGAGCTCCCGCCGGCCGGCCGGCGCCAGCGCCGGCTCGTCGGGCTCGGAGAGCATGATGCCGAAGACGATCACGACGCAGACGGCCCCGATGTAGATCAGGATCTCCATCAGCGCGAGGAACGGGCTGTGCAGGAAGTAGTAGAGCCCGGCGAGGCCGAGCGCGCACAGCGCCAGGCCGGCCACGGCGCGGATGATGCGCCGGGTGAACACGGCGATGACGGCGCCGATCACCGTGATGGCGACAGCCACGCCGAAAATGCCGGTCGCGATCGGACCCAGAAAAGGGAAGGCGCTCATGGCGTGGGCGGGCTCGCGGGCGGCGGGGGCACCGGGGCCGGGGCGGGCGCCGCGGTGGCCGAGGTCGGCGCGGGCCGGGTCGCCTGCCATTGCCTCCGCTTTTCCTCCGCCTGGGCGACCAGGTCCATCCTGGCGAACTGGTTGCGGTCGAAGCTGACGACGTTGTAGGCCTTGGAGAACTGGAGGGCGTCGAAGTTGCAGGCTTCCACGCAGGAGCCGCACAGGCTGCAGGTGGTGAAGTTCAGCCGGTAGTCGGTGACCGACTTGGTCTTCTGGCCCTCGCGCTTGGCGCCCTCGACGATGATGCTCTGGCTCGGGCAGGCGCGCTCGCAGAGTTTGCACGCCGTGCAGAGGGGCAGGCCGGTCTCCGGGTCGAGGATCAGCTCGATGTGCCCGCGGAAGCGCGCCGGCAGCTTCAGCGTGGCGTGCGGGTACTGGACGGTGATGATGGGCTTGAAGAACTGCGTCAGGGTGACGCGCATGCCGACGAGCAGGCTGTAGAAGCCGCCGAAGACGTCCTGGGCTGCAGTTTTGAGGCTCATCGGAGGTGGGTGAGGGTGAGCAGCGCGCCACTCAGCAGGAGCGTGAACAGCGAGATCGGGATGAGGACCTTCCACGAGAGGTTGAGCAGACCGTAGAACTGCGTGCGCGGGAACGTCCAGCGCACCCACATGACCGTGAAGATCAGCGCGTAGAGCTTGGCGAGGAACCACAGCGTCCCCCAGACCGGGCCGGAGAGGACGCCGACCGGGCTCTGCCAGCCGCCGAGGAACAGCACGGTGGCGAGGCTGCAGCCCACGACGATGTTGGTGTACTCCGCCATGAAGAACACCCCGAAGCCCATGCCGCCGTACTCGGTGAACGCCCCGGCGACGAGCTCGCTCTCGGCCTCCGCCATGTCGAAGGGCGCGCGATTCGTTTCCGCCAGCATGCAGATGAAGAAGATGACGAACGTCACCGGCATCAGCGGGTTGGCGAGGGTCCAGACGCCCCGGAGGACGTTCCAGTGCCAGAACCACCCCGCCTGCTGGCGGACGATCTCGTTGAGGTTCATCGTGCCGGTCGTCATCAGGATCGTGAGCACGACGAGCAGCATCGGGATCTCGTAGGCGACGTTCTGCGAGACGACGCGGGCGGCGGAGATGATCGAGTACTTGTTGCGCGAGGCCCAGCCGGCGAAGAGCAGCGCCATGACGTTGACCGAGCCAAGCGAGAAGACCAGCAGCAGCCCGAGGTTGAGGTCGCGGGCGACGAGGGTGTCGCCGAACGGCACGGCCACGAGGCAGATCAGCGGCGGCGCCATGACCATGAGCGGCGCCAAGCAGTAGAGCAGCACGTCGACGCCCGGCGGGATCATGATCTGCTTGGCGAAGAGCTTGCCGACGTCCGCGAAGGGCTGCATCCAGCCGCCGAGTCCGGCCTCGTTCGGGCCGGGGCGGCGCTGCATGCGGCCCGCGATCTTCCGCTCGGCCAGCACCAGGTACGCGGCGTTGAAGCCGACGAACGCGCAGATGCCCACGAGATAGAGCAGGAGGCGGACGGGTTCGAGGGACAGAAGGCTGATGAGCGAGTTCACGTTCAGCGGTCGATGTCCGGGATGACGAGGTCGAGGGTCCCCATCATGGCGAGCGCGTCGGGCAGGATCATGCCCCGGCTCGCCTCCTCGAAGAGACTGAGGTTGGAGAACGACGGCGTCCGCAGCCGCACGCGGTAGGGGACGTCCTTGCCGTCGGAGACGATGCGCACCATGAACCGCCCGCGCGCGGCCTCCACCGCGTAGGTGTAGTCGCCCGGCGGCAGGCGCAGGACGCGCGGCACCTTGCCCATGACCGGCCCCGCGGGGATCTTGTCGAGGGCTTGGTCGATGATGCGGAGGCTCTGCTCCAGTTCGGCCATGCGCACGAGGTAGCGGGCCATCGAGTCACCCTGCGGGAAGGTCGGAATCTCGAAGTCGAACTGCGGGTAAATCGAGTAGGGTTCGACGCGCCGCACGTCGTAGGCCACGCCGGCGCCGCGGATGACCGGGCCGGTGGCGCCGTACTTGCGGCACATCTCCGCGCTGATCGGGCCGATGCCCTCGAGGCGCTTGCGCAGGATGATGTTGCCGGTGACGAGATCGTGGTAGAGCTTCAGCCGCGCCGGCATGTGCCGGACGAACTGGCGACAGCCGCGGAGGAAGTCGTCATCGGCGTCGTTGCACACCCCGCCGAAGCGGTAGTAGCAGTAGGTCAGCCGCGCGCCGCAAAGGCCCTCGAGCAGGTCGAGGATCAGCTCGCGGTCGTCGAAGGCGTAGAGGAAAGGCGTGAGCCCGCCGAGGTCGCTGAGCAGCGCGCCCCACCACACCATGTGGCTGGCGATGCGGTTGAGTTCCGAGGTGATGACGCGGAGGTACTCGGCGCGCGGCGGCACCTCGATCTTCGCGCCGCGTTCCACCGCGCCCACGAAGGCGTGGGTGTAGTGCATCGCCGAGAGGTAGTCGATGCGGCTCGTGTTGGGCAGGAACTTGGCCCAGGTCCGGTTCTCGCCCATCTTCTCGTGCATCCGGTGGATGTAGCCGATGACTGGCTCGGCCCGCGTGATCCACTCGCCATCCATCGTCATCAGCACGCGCAGCACGCCGTGCGCGGCCGGATGCTGCGGCCCGAGGTTCAGGACGAACGTCTCCGGTGGGCGGGGCAGCACGGGTTCGGCGGCGGGCGCGCTCACGGCTGGTAATCCTTCCGCAGGGGGTGAAACGTCGCGTCCTCGGGCAGGAGCAACGGCTTGAGGTCGGGATGCCCGGTGAACACCAGGCCGAAGAAGTCGTGGGTCTCGCGCTCGTGCCAGTTGGCGCCGGGGAAGACGGCGGTGATCGTCGGCACCTCGGGCTGTTCCCGCGGCACGCGGGTCCGCACCACCACCCGCAGCGGGGCGGCGGGGTGGAAGTAGTCGTACACGACCTCCATCTGACCCTGCGCCAGCCAATCGACGCCCGTGACGGCATCCAGGCCGAAGCCGCTCCGGTCGAGGATCTCCGCGGCCATCACGACCTGGAGCGGGGCCACGGCCACGTCGAGATCGTAGCCCTTGGCGGCGTGGTCGGTGTGCTGGATCGGTGCGGGTGCCGGCGCGGCTTCCGGGGCCCGCGAAACGCGCTCGGCCGGCCCGACGAGCCGGCCGAATTGTTCGCAGAGTTGCTCGAGGGACGGGTTCATTCCTGGAGCTTGGCCACGGGAAAGCGCCGCTTGCCCGTCATCTTTTCCTCGAGCTTGAGGATGCCCTCGATCAGCGCCTCGGGCCGGGGCGGGCAGCCGGGGACGTAGACGTCGACGGGGAACAATTTGTCCACGCCCTCGACCACGGCGTACTGGCCGGGATAGACGAACGGCCCGCCGGAAATGGCGCAGTTGCCCAGGGCCATGACCCATTTGGGCTCGAGCATCTGGTCGTA
>DATJUU010000109.1:0-2256 GCA_035502155.1 Opitutaceae bacterium | reverse complement strand
TCGCGCCCCCGGACCTGCTGGCCCTGGTGGCGAAGACCCGGACCCACGTGCGCGAGGCGCACAAGGCCAAGACCGAGATGGTGGAGGCGAACCTGCGCCTCGTCATCTCCATCGCCAAGAAGTACACCAACCGCGGCCTGTCCTTCCTCGACCTGATCCAGGAGGGCAACATGGGCCTGATGAAGGCGGTGGAGAAGTTCGAGTACCGGCGCGGCTACAAGTTCTCCACCTACGCCACCTGGTGGATCCGCCAGGCCATCACCCGCTCGATCGCCGACCAGGCGCGCACCATCCGCATCCCGGTGCACATGATCGAGACGCTGAACAAGGTCATGCAGGTCCAGAAGCAGCTGCTCCAGGAATACGGCCACGAGCCCACCCCGGAGGAGGTCGCCGAGGAGATGCAGATGCCGGTCGAGCGCGTGCAGCAGATCATGAAGATGGCCCAGCAGCCCATCTCGCTGCAGTCGCCGGTGGGCGACGGCGACGACACGAGTTTCGGCGACTTCATCGAGGACAAGAGCGCGGAGAATCCCTACGACATGACCGCGTTCTCGCTCCTGCGGGAGAAGATCGTCGACGTGCTCGATTCGCTCACCGAGCGCGAGCGCCGCGTGCTCTCGCTGCGCTTCGGCCTGGTCGACGGCTACAGCCGCACGCTCGAGGAGGTCGGCAAGCAGTTCAAGGTCACCCGCGAGCGCATCCGCCAGATCGAGGCCAAGGCGCTGCGCAAGATGCGCCACCCGACGCGCATCCGCCAGCTGACCGGGTTCTTCGACGCCGAGCAGCCCGACAGCGCGCAGAACCTGCTCAAGAAGTCGGTGCGCCCGCTGGACCAGCAGCCGGCGCCCTAAGCCGACCCGTTTCCCCCTTTACTCGACCGGCAATTCGCCTAGGGTACAGGCATGGCCACTTTCCTCCCGAGTTTCGCGATCTTCAACTTCGGCGGCATGGAGCTGCTGCTGATTTTGTTCATCGTGCTCCTGCTCTTCGGGGCCAAGCGCCTGCCCGAGCTGGCCAAAGGCCTGGGGCAGTCGGTGAAGGAATTCAAGAAGGCCTCGCAGGAAGACGAGGCCAAGCCGGCGGCCACCGAGGCGGCCAAGCCGGCCGAGACCCGGAAGACCGGCAACGGCGGTTCGGCCCCCGGGGCGAACTGAGTCGGCGGACCCCGCCGGTGCGGACCGTGTTCCGCGTCTTGGACTTGCGCTTGCGGAGCGCTTCGCAACACTGCGGGGCCATGACGACTGCGCGGCGTTCGGCCTGGCTCCTCCTGGCGGTGTGCGGCGCCGCGTGGCTGGCCGGCTGCGCCACGCCGGCCGGTGGCGGCGGCGGCGCCAACCCGCGCGTGCCGGAGTCCACCTCCTCCGCGCTGCTGCGCCCCGGCGACAGCCTGACCATCGCCCTGCAGGGCATCCCCGACTCGAGCATGCACAACGTGCAGGTCGATGAACAGGGGCTGATCAACCTGCCCTACATCGGCAACATCGTGGCGTCCGGGCTCACGGCGGCCGAGCTGTCGTCGCGCATCCGGCAGACGTACATCACCCGGAATTACTACACCAGCATCGACGTCTCGGTCACCGTCACGGAGCGCTACGTCTATGTCGGCGGCGAGGTGGCGCACCCCGGGCGCATCGTCTGGACGCCCGACCTGACCCTGACCAAGGCGATCCAGGCGGCGGGCGGCTTCACGCTTTACGGCAAGGAGACGCAGGTGAACCTGGTGCGCGACCGCACGGCGTACACCATCGACGCCGACCTCGCCCTGCACCAGCCCGAGCAGGACCCGCACCTCGTGCCCGGCGACTCGGTCCAGGTGCCGCGCTCGGCGTTCTGAGCGGCCGGCGCCTCCGGCCGCGCCGGCGACCGCCGGGGCCACCGTTCACCGCCAGCAAAAAGCCCCGTCCGGAGGGACGGGGCGAGGAGGTTGCCGCGGCGACGGCCGGCGCGGCTTACTTCGCCACGGGGGCGGCGCCACCGATCTCGAGCAGGTCGACGTCGAAGATCAACGTCGCACCCGGCGGGATCGAGCCCTGGCCGCTGTCGCCGTAGGCCAGATCCGGCGGGATGTAGAGGCGGATCTTGCCGCCGGTGTTGATCTTCTGGAGGCCCTCCGACCAGCCCGGGATCACCTTGTTGAGCTGGAGCACGGCCGGCTCCTTGGCGTCCACCGAGCTGTCGAAGACCGTGCCGTTGATCAGCCGGCCGGTGTAGTTCACCTTCACGCTGTCGGTCGCTTTCGGGTAGGCGCCGGTG
>DATJUU010000108.1:0-4201 GCA_035502155.1 Opitutaceae bacterium | reverse complement strand
GGCCGGCGCCCTCCCGCCGCCCGCGCCGCGCCTTGGGAACGATTTTGGGAACAGTGCCCAGGAGCATTTCCCCAGCGCGTTGCCCGTGAGTCGCTTAGAGACTCACCCGGTCGTTTCGAACCTGATCGGGTCCACCAATTTCCCTGATACGGCACAAAGCACCACGGACTTACCCAGTAAGCCGTTGGTGCGTTTTTTTGAATCTGAAGTCCAGCGGATCCGCGTCCCGTTGAGGAACGGCGACTTCCGCCGCGCCTAGGGGAATCACCGCAGTCAGGCGGTTAAGGCCGACCCTGCAAAAAAAGAGTGCTTGCCCGGCTTGCCGGGGGTGCCGCCCGCACCCTCAATGCCGGCGTGATTGATCTGGATCCGAACCTGGAGGCATTCTACGCCCTGCGGCCGCAACTGGCGGAGACGCATGCGGGCCAGTGGGTGATCTTCCACCAAGAGCGGCCGGTCGGCTTCTACAGCGCCCAGGAGGACGCGGTCCAGATGGCGCGGATCCGCTTCCGCGGCTCGCCGTGCCTGATCCGCCAGGTCGAGGGTTCGGAGTGGTACAACCAGCCCGTGCAGCTCCGCTCGGCCTAACGCCGCATGAGGCCGGCGGGCCCGGCCAATCCGGCTAAGGGTTGCCCTGGCCGAAGCGACGCGCCAGCAGGTTGTAGAGCCACGCGGTGATGGCGCCGCCGATCAGGGCGTCGAAAAATGCCCAGACCAGTCCGACCAGGCTGCCGAGGGCGCTGATGTTGTAGCCGCGGTACAGCCGGCCGATGATCGTGACCTCATGGGTGCTGCCCTCGAAGGCGATGATCCACCAGGTGAGCGCGAACAGGCCCAAGCTCCAGACAATTCCGCAGGTCAGGGCAAAAGCCTTTACGTTGATCTTCATAGGGGTCTCCTTTCGACACGGCCGGCAAGTCGGCCGGCGCGGCCCGAGTGTAGAACCCCGGCCGGCAACCTGCAACCACTTGGTCGCCGGCGGTGGATTCAAGGGATATGGAGCTGCGACCCGAGGTCGGTCGCTGCGCGCGAACGCTCAACGCACCGGCACGACGCGCCAATTGGCGAGCTCGGCGAAGCTCACCTCCCCGGTTCGGGGCAGGGGCCCGGGAAATTCGAAAGCCACCTCGTCGTCGATCCGACCGTGTATCCCGGCGAGATACCAGCCGGGCACGGCGACGCGGAGGGTCGTCGGCGCCTCGCCGAACGCCGTGGGCGCCACGCGCAAGAAGAGGTGGGTCATCGGCCGCCGGCCCTCGTCGGGGGTGTAGAAATCCTGCCAGGGGATGTCGACCCGCTCGACGCGGGCCGAGTACGCGGTGGGATGCACTCCCGGCGTCGCGCAGCCGCCGAGGAGCAACGCGCCGACCAGCGGCATGAATGGCACGGTGGCTCCAGGCAGTTTCATGACCCTGTGGAGATGACAGGCGGCGGCGCTCAAACCGCCACCGGGCCGAACGCCGCGCGAATGCGTTATTGATGAAACCCCGCTGATCGGGGATGGTCTGAGCAAAATCCCCCTGTCGTGAGATACCTCCGCATCGTGGTGACCTCTCTCGTGGTCGCCGTCATCCTGGCCGTCTTCCTCCTCGCGGCGTCGATCTCGCCGACGGTTCAGACTTGGATCGCGGCATACCTGCTCGGGGACCATGGGTCCGTGGATGAGGTGTCGGCGCGTTTTGGTCACGCCGAGATCGACAACCTGAAGATGACCTTTCCCAACGCGGTGCTGACGGTGCCGCACCTCGAGGCCGACCTCCCGGTGACCACCGCGGTCCGCGAGCGCCGGCTTCTGGTGAAGCGCCTCGTGGTCAAGGATTGGACGCTCGACTTCACCAAGCATGCCGCGCCGGCCGATGCCGCCGCGGCGGGCGAGACCGCCACGCCCGCGGCGGCCACCGGCACCCCGCCGCCGACCAGCGCGCCGACGGATACCGCGGCTGCGCCGGTCACGCCCGCCCACCGCGCGGTCGCCTTCGCGCGGATCGCCACCGGAACGCTGCTCGGGGCCCTGGGCCGGCTGCACCTGCCGTGCGACCTTGCCGTCGACGGCGTCGATCTGGACGGCATCGTGATCGTGCCCGTGGCGGAGGACGGGACCGCGGCGCACGTGCACGTGAAGATCACCGGCGGCGGCCTCGCGGCCGGGCACGAGGGCACCTTCACGCTCGACGGCACCAGCGACATCCTCGAGACCAACTTCGCGGTCACCACCTTCGCCGTGAAGGGGCAGCTCTTCGCGACGCTGGACACGCCGCGCACCTTCGGCCGCCTGGCGATGAAGGCGGCGGTGTCGGCCTCGGGCGGCGTCTTCGGCGGCGGCACCGCCGTGACCGCGGATCTCAGCGCGGCGCGCAGCGGAGCCGTCGAAACGTACACGGTCGACCTGACCACCGGCGACGAGCGGCACCTGGTCAAATTCACCACCGCCTATACCACGGGGGAAACCAGTCTGGCCGGAACCTGGGAGACAAACCTGCAGGATGCGGATGTCGCCCAGTTTCTGCCGGGCAAGACGCTGCCGGCGTTTGCGGTGGTGGGGAAGGGTGGGTTTGGCGCCGACACCGCGCTCACCCATGTTTCCATCACCGGCAACCTGCGCGGCACCGCGAGCCGGATCGAGACGCTCGCGCCGTCACTCAGCCACGCCGGCCCGGTCGCATTCGACGCCAGTTTTGATGCGGAGCAAGCCGACCGGACTCTGCATCTCGCGCGCCTGGAAGTCGCGGCGACCTCGGGCCGCATCGCCGCCACCGCGCGGATCCTGCAGCCGACCGTTGTGGATTTGAGTTCCTGGGTGCCGATGCCGGCGACGCCGGCGAACGACTGGGTGGAGTTCACCGGCCGCGCCGTGCCGACGGATTGGCTGCCGGCCCTCCCCGGCGGCTACACCTTGTCCGGCGGCGAGGCGGCCGGCGATGTCATCGTGCGCCAGGACCAGGGCACACTGGCAGTGCGGTGCGTGACGCCGGCGACGGCCGCGAACGTGGATCTCACGCGCGACGGGAACACCGTCGCCCGGCGGCTGGATCTGACCGTGACGGCGAGCGCCGACAGCGGGCCGAACGGCTGGCACCTCCAGGCGTCGCCGCTCCAGATCGCCCGCGCCGGCCGGCCCCTGGCGGAGCTCGGCGGCACGGTCTCGCAGGCGGCCGCCGCCGATGCGCCAATCGAATTTCAAGGCGCGTGGACGGCCGAGCTCGGCTCGGCCGAATTCAAGGCGGCGTTCCCGGTGCTCGGCCGGGTCGGGGGGCGGTCCGCCTCGGGCGACGTCGCGGGCACGGCCGGCGACACGATCGAGCTGAACGGCAAGCTCAAGGTCGCCGGGCGCGACGCGCATCACACGCTGGCGGCCGGCGTGCACGCGACGGTGGACGACAGCGGCCGGGTCGAGTTCACGGCGCCGGTGAAGATTGCGTTCGGGGCCGACGCTTCGGACCTCACGATCCAGGGGACGCTGATTCGCGGGACGGACACGCCGGCGCTCTACCTGAAGGTCACCGGAAAATCGGCCGACGTGGCCCACCTGCGCCTGCTGGGCGGCGCGGCGGCGGCGCTGGAAGGCGTGCGCCTGCCGGCGGCCGCGGAGCCGGGGGTGGTCGAGGCGCGCGATGCGAGCCCGTTCTGGGGCGAGTGGTCCGGCCGGGTGCTGTTGACGGTGGACCAGCTGCGGGCGGGGTCGCTGAAGCTGACCAGCGTCGACGCGGGCTGCACCGTGGACCCGCACTCGATTAAGATCGACGGCGGCCACGCGAAGCTGGGCAGTCACCAGATCGCCGATCTGGCGGGCGGCCTGCAGTATGACGGCGTCGCCGGCGTGCCCTACCAGCTCAAGGTGACCTTCGCCACCGACCCGATCGAGATCGGGCCCTATTTCCCGGGGCCGGTGGCCGGCGGGGATCCGGCGGTCGAGGGGAAATTCGACGTCGCGGCGAGCCTGCAGGGCACCGGGCTCAACGCGACGGACCTGCGCCGGCAGGCGCGGGCCACCGTCCGGTTGAGCAGCACCGCCGGCATCGTGCGCGTGTTCAAGACCGACGTCGACGAGGCCCTCCCGGCTGAGAAGGAGTCGGCGGCCGGCGACGCGGCGGGCCGGGTCGGCCTGGCGGTCGGCAAGTTCTTCGGCGCCCAGGACGTGGTGGGGACGGGCCGGCGCAAGGTGACGCCGGCGACTCAGGCGGCGCTCGATGTCATTAACAAC
>DATJUU010000107.1:0-3420 GCA_035502155.1 Opitutaceae bacterium | reverse complement strand
CACGACCAGCTGGTAGTTGGCGATCTTCCGGTCCTGGATCACGATCCAGTGCGCGAGGGCGCCGCGCGGCGCCTCGGAGGCGCCGACGCCGCGGGCCTGCGCGGGCCAGACGGCCGGCTCCCATTTTTCCTTGGTGAAGGTGCGGGAGTCGCCGTTGCGGATGTTGGCCAGCAGCTGGCCGTAGAACTCCATCGCCCACCGGGCGATGAGGCGGGTCTCGATGCCGCGGGCGGCGGTGCGGCCGAGGGTGGAGAAGAGCACCGCCGGCGGGGCCTTGAGCGCCGCCAGCGTCTCGGTGACCGCCTCCTTGATCTCCGCGTTCCCGCTGGCAAAGCCGACCAGCATGCGGGCGAGCGGCCCCACCTCCATGGCGTGGCCCTTCCAGCGCGGCGTTTTCAGCCACGAATATTTGCCGTCGACGTTGAGGTTTTCGTACGGCGGCTGCGGGCCGGTGTAGTTGAACCGCGTTTCGCCCTCCCACGGGTGCAGCGCCGCGCCCTCGCCACCGTCATAGGCGTACCACGAGTGGGCGATCGACTCGCGCACGCCGTCGGGATCGTGCGGGTCGACCGGGTGCACGGTGCCGAGGTCGCGGTCGAGGATCGCGCCGCGCGCGAACTTGAAACGCGCCACGTCGGCGAAGCCATTGGTCGGCAGATCGCCGTAGCAAAGGTAGTTGCTCACCCCGCCGCCGATTCCCGTCCAGTCGAGATAGTACGGCGCGACCGCGAGCAGGTCGGGCAGGTAGACCTGCTCGACAAACCGCGCGCCCTTCTCGAAGAGCCGGCCGACGTAGGCGAGGCGCTCGGCGTTGATCGCGTTGGCCTCGTCGATGTTGAGCGCGCAGGGCACGCCGCCGACGAGGTAGTTCGGATGCGGGTTCTTGCCCCCGAAGATCGCGTGGACCTTGACCATCTCCTTCTGCCACTCGAGCGCCTCGAGGTAGTGGGCGACGCCGATGAGGTTGACCTCGGCGGGCAGCTTGTAGGCCGGGTGGCCCCAGTAGGCGTTGGCGAAGATGCCCAGCTGGCCGCTCTGGACGAAGCCGGAGAGGCGCTTCTGCAGGTCGCGGAAATAGCCCACGGAGCTCTTCGGCCAGCTCGAGATGCTCTGGGCGATGCGCGACGCCTCGGCCGGGTCGGCCTTCAGGGCGCTGACGACATCCACCCAGTCCAGCGCGTGCAGGTGGTAAAAATGGACCACGTGGTCCTGCAGGTACTGGGCGCAGAACATCAGGTTGCGGATCAGCTCGGCGTTGGGCGGGACGGCGATGCCGAGCGCATCCTCGACGGCGCGCACCGAGGCGAGGGCGTGCACGGTGGTGCACACGCCGCAGACGCGTTCGGTGAAGGCCCAAGCGTCGCGCGGATCGCGGCCCTTGAGGATGGTCTCGATGCCGCGGACCATGGTGCCCGCGCTCCAGGCGTCGGCGATGCGGCCGTCCTTGACCTCGGCCTCGATGCGGAGGTGGCCCTCGATGCGGGTGATGGGATCGACAACAATGCGTGTGCTCATGGGTCACTCCTTGGCGGGTTCGTCGGGTTCGGCGACCGCGGGCGGCGCCGCGAGGCTGGCCGATTCGCCGGGCTGTTCCCCGATGTCGTGGTGTTTGCGGACGTTGGTCAGAACGGCGTGGGCAGCGGCGCCGGCGACGGTCGCCGCGCCGACGGTGAGGCCGATCTGGTCGGCCGTCGTCTCGATGCCGAAGCCGGGGAAGCCGGCGAGCCGCTGGTAGAACGGCCCATTGTCCCAGAATCCCGCCTCCGAGCAGCCGATGCAGCCGTGGCCGGACTGGATCGGATAGCTCACCCCGTTGTTCCAGCGCATCACGCCGCAGGAGTTGTAGGTCGTCGGCCCGCGGCAGCCCATCTTGTAGAGGCAGAAGCCCCGGCGCGCGTTCTCGTCGTCGAACGACTCAACGAAGAGGCCGGCGTCGTAGTAGGGCCGCCGGTAGCAGGTGTCGTGCACCCGGCGCGAGTAGAAGGCCTTGGGCCGGCCGAGCGCGTCGAGCTGCGGGATGCGGTCGAAGGCCAGCAGGTGGACGACCACGCCTGCCATGACCTCGGCGATCGGCGGGCAGCCCTGGACGTTGATGATCGGCTTGCCAGCGACGACCTGGTGGATGGGCGTGGCGGTCGTGGGATTCGGCTTGGCGGCCTGGACGCAGCCGGCGCAGGCGCAGTTGCCCCAGGCGACCACGGCCTTCGCGCCGGCGGCCGCCTCCCGCACGATCTCGAGGGCGCTGCGTCCGCCGATGCAGCAGTAGACGCCCCCGTCCGCCATCGGCACCGAGCCCTCGACCATCAGCAGGTAACCGCCGGGATTGTTCCGGATGGTGTCGCGCAGGCACTGCTCGGCCTGGAAGCCGGCGGCCGCCTGCAGCGTCTCGGTGTAGTCCAGCGACACCTTGTCAAGCAGGATGTCGGCGACGAGCGGGTGGGAGGAGCGGATGAACGACTCGCTGCAGCAGGTGCATTCCTGGAAATGCAGCCAGACGATGGGCAGCCGGCGCTTGGTCTCGAGCGCCCGGACGACCTGGGCGACGCCGCTGGCCTCGAGCCCGAGGCAGGCGGACATCCAGGTACAGAACTTGACGAAATCGCGCCGGCTGACGCCGCGCGCACGCATCTCATCCCAAATGGTCCGTTCACCGGCCAGGGGCGGAGCTTCCTGCACATTCATGGGGATCCAGGGTTGGACGCGCCGTCCGGCCGGACGGCGCGAAGTTGGGGTATCGGGTCGGGGCCATCCTGCGCACTATTTGCTGCGCATCAATTGATATATTACCTTGTGGTCATTGAATTAAACCTTCTTCTTCCAAACCGGCCCGGCGGCTCGACTTCTCATGGGAGCCGCCCCACGTTTTCCTAATCATGCACGAACTGGGCATCGCCGAATCGGCCCTGCGGCTGGCGCTCGACCGGGCGCGCGCCGAGGGGGGGCGGCGGGTGACGCGGCTCGAGCTGCGCGTAGGCTCCCTTTCCGGCGTCGACATCGAGGCGCTGCAGTTCGCCTTCACCGCGATCCTGCCCGGCACCGCCGCCGCCGGGGCCGCGGTGCAAATTGACCCCGTGCCGGCCGTCGCCTACTGTGCCGACTGCCGGCAGGATTTCCCCCTGCCGGAGCACTTCTTCTGCGAATGCCCGAAATGCGGCCGGCCGAGCGGCGTGATCAAGCAGGGTCGCGAGCTCGACCTCGTCCGCCTCGAAATCACCTGACCGCCATGCCCGCCCGCAAACCCGCCCCCCGCCGCCCGAAGGCGCCCGCCGCGCGCGGCGTCGTCGTGGTCGATGTCCGCGATCCCGCCGACACCCCGCCCCCGCCGCCGGGCGACCCGCTGCCGGGGCTGCCGCGCACCGTCGACCTCGCGGTGCGGCTGCTCGACCAGAATGACCGGCAGGCCGCGGCCAACCGCGCGCG
>DATJUU010000106.1:0-42991 GCA_035502155.1 Opitutaceae bacterium | reverse complement strand
GGCGCAGGCCCTGCAGGCGGAGGTCGAGCGCCTGGAGAAGCTCCTCCGGCTGCCCTCCGACTCCCACTACCGGTTCGAGACCGCCCGCGTCGCCCAGCGCGACCTGTCGGGCTGGTGGCAGCGGCTGCTGATCCGCAAGGGCGCCAACTACGGCATCCCGGTCGGCGCGCCGGTCGTCTACAGCGGCGGTGTGGTGGGCCGCGTGGTCGAGGTGCACGCCTACACCGCGTGGGTCGACCTCATCTCCAGCCCCCACCTGCGCCTGGCCGCGACGTTTGAGGACGACACCCGGCCGGTCAGCTACCAGGGCGGCGAAAATCCCCCGTTCGCCCCCGCCCACGGGGAGGTCGAGTTCGTCCCGCTCGACCTGTTCGCGTCCACCGCCGCCCCGAAGCGCCTGGTGACCTCGGGGCTCGGCGGGGTCTTTCCCTCCGGGCTCACCATCGGCATGGTCGCCAAGCTCGAGCTGAGCGCCGACGGCCTGTTCAAGAGCGGCGAGGTGGCGCTCGACCCGCGCCTTTCCGA
Source organism: Opitutaceae bacterium (assembly GCA_035502155.1). GTDB lineage: Bacteria > Verrucomicrobiota > Verrucomicrobiia > Opitutales > Opitutaceae > Fen-1467. The sequence continues at coordinate 42,466 of DATJUU010000106.1, read as the reverse complement.
GCTCACCGAGGTCACCGTGCTCGTGCCGGCCACCCCGCCCTGACCGCGGACCGCCCGGCCCCCCGCCCCATGCTCCGCCGCTGCCTCATCCCCTTCGCCATCAGTCTTCTGGTCTGGTGGCTGGTGGCGCGGGTCAACGACTACCTCGCCCCGCACGCGGCCTACCTGTTCGTCGGCGGCCTGCTGGTGACCTTCTCCGCGCTGCACCTGCGCCTGCGCTACGGGCTGACGGCGACGCTCCTCACCGGGCTAGCCATCGACGCGATGGAGCCGGCGGCGTTCTTTGGCCTGCACCTGCTGCTCTTCGCCGTGGTGCACGTCCTGCTCTTCCACCTCCGGACGCGCTTCCCGCGGGAGGAGACGGCGGTCGGGGTCGTCACCGCCCTGTTCGCCAACCTCGCGCTCTTCCTCGCCTACTCCGTCGTCGCACTCGGCGCCCAGCCCGCGCCGGGCGTCGCCTGGCTGCGCCTGTTGGCCGACCTGGGCTGGTCGCAACTCCTCGTGGCCGCGATCGCGCCCTGGTTCTTCGCCCTGCAGCAGCGGGCCCTCGAGCTCGGCCGGGTCGACCTCGCCGCCGAGCACCGCCGTTCGCTTTGAAATTCCCGCGGCAGCGTGCAGCATGGTCGGAGGTTCCGCCGCGAACGCGCCCGGCCGCGCGTCCCCCGCCGTGAGCATCATCGAATCCTACAAGCCGCAACGCCCGCGCCTGCTCGTGCTCTACGCGCTGGTCGGCTTGTGCGTCTTCGTGCTCGTGGGCGGCCTCGCCTACCGGCAGCTCTTCCGCTCCGGCGACTACGGCGAGCGCGAGCGGCTGCAGAACCAGCGCCGCGTGCTCGTGCCCGGCCCGCGCGGGAACATCTACGACCGCAATCAGCGCCTGCTGGTGGGCAACCGGTCGCGCTTCGCCGTCACCCTCTACCTCGGCGAGCTGCGCCGCGAGTTCCGCACCGAGTACATCGAGGTCGTGCGGCATTACCGCGCGAGCGAGGAGGACGGCGCCATCACCCGGGGCGAGCGCCCGACGCCGGCCCAGCTCGAGCAGATCGCCCGCGCCCAGGTGGTCCAGCGCTACCTCGACCAGGTGAACCGGATCCTCAAACGCCAGGACAAGGTCGATGTCGCCGAGCTCGACCGCCATTTCCAGCAGCAGCTGCTCCTGCCCTACATCCTGCTCGACGACCTCAAGCCCGAGGAGTACGCGCGCCTGATCGAGCAGCTGCCGGTCGCCTCGCCGCTGCAGGTCTACACCTCCAGCACCCGCTACTACCCGTACGGCTCGGCCGCCGCGCACGCGCTCGGCTACGTCGGCTCGAGCGACGAGATCGACGAGGAGAACGTCCCGGGCGAGGACCTCAAGACCTACGCCTTCAAGGGCACGACCGGCCGCACCGGGCTGGAGCTGCGCTACGATTCGGTGCTGGAGGGCGAGACGGGCGGCACGGTCTACTGGGTCGACCCCGCCGGTTTCCAGGGCGAAATCTACGGCGACCGGCGCATGCCCAAGCAGGGGCACAACCTCGTCTGCAGCCTCGACATCGACCTGCAGCAGGCCGCCGACACCGCGATGGGCCAGAACGAGAACACCAAGGGCGCGGTCGTCGCGCTCGATGCGCGCACCGGGGAGGTCCTGGTCTTGTTGAGCAAGCCCGACTACGACCTGAACCAGTTCTCGCCCCGGATCAGCCACGACGTGTGGGCCGACGTCCTGGCCCGCGGCGCGCTGCTTGACCGCGCCATCGCCGGCCTCTACCCGCCGGGCTCCACCTTCAAGCTCATCACCTCGATCGCCGGCCTGCGTGACGGCGCGATCGACGCCGCCACCTCCACCGCCGACTGCGAGGGCACGATCAAGATCGGCGGGCGGATCTTCCGCTGCGACAGCGGCTACGGGCACCACGGGGTCCTCGGGTTCACCGAAGCCATCGCCAAGAGCTGCGACGTGTGGTTCTGGCAGTACGGGCTGAAGATCGGCCCCGAGCCGATCGCCGCCGAGGCGCGCCGCTTCCACCTCGACCAGCCGACCGGCATCGAGCTGCCCTACGAGTCGGACAACATGCTGATCCCCGACCCGGCCTGGAAACAGAAGAACATCAACGAGGCGTGGTTTCCGGGTGACACCGCCAACTTGGCCATCGGCCAGGGCTTCGTCCGGGTCACCCCGCTGCAGATGGCGTGTTTTGTCGCCTCGCTGGCGCGCGGCGAAACCATCACCCAGCCGACGCTGCTGCACGACCCCAACCGCCCCGTCCAGCACACCGCGCCGATCGGCCTGCCGCCGGCGGAATATGCGGCGTTGATCACCGGCATGGAGGGCGCCGTGACCCACGGCACCGCCAGCTTGCTGACCACCGTCCCCGCCCTGCGGATTCCGGGTCTCGACATCGCGGGCAAGACCGGCACGGCCCAGGTGCGCACGAAGGACGGGACGATCGACATCGCGTGGTTCGTGTGCTTCGCCCCGATCGATGACCCGCAGATCGCGATCGCCGTCACCGTCGAGGGCGACAAGCCGGGGGATTTCTACGGCAGCCGCGAAGCCGTGCCGGTCGCCGACGCCGTGCTCAAGAAGTGGTTTGAGAAGAATCAGCTGACGCGCCCGGCGGCGCCCGCGCCGGCGCCCGAGTCCTGACCGCGCCCGGCGCGGACCTCCCGCCAGGCGCGGCGGGCGCGCCGGAACGCCGCCTGCGGTTCCGGCCACGTGGCGCGCGGCCCGTAGCGCAGGCGCTCCAGCTCCGCCCGCACCGTCGCGTCCGCCGCGTGGGCGCCCAGCCGGCGCAGCCAGCGACCCGCCTCACGGCGCACCGGATCGGGACCCCCGTGCCGCCGCCGGCCCTCCCACCGCCACCACCACGCCCGGCCCCACTTCCGCCAGGCGCCGAGGGCGGCGGCCGCGGCGGCCAGGCCGCCGAGCCACCCGAGCAGCCGCCGCAGATTCCACGGACGTTGCAGCCAAGCGCGGCCCCGCGCCGCCGCCTCGTTCAGCAGGTCGCGCAGGCCGGCGGCCAAGCCGTTGGTCGATTCGCGGAGCGATTGCACCAGCGCCAGCTGCGTGCGCTGGTCGAAGCTCACGATGCGCCGGTACCACAGGATGCGGACGGCATCGAGGCGCGCGCTCCAGCTCCGGTCCAGCCGCCGCTCGTTGGCCGCCGCCCCGGTGGGCCCGGTCTGGCTCGCGGTGACCGCCGCCGCGCCGTCCGTCGGGTCGACCCGGAACCACGCGCTGCTGCCGTCGTAAACCTCGCACCAGGCATGGGCGTTGGAGTTCCGGACCATGAAGTAGTTCTCGTAGGCGTTCCAGTCGCCGCCCTTGAAGCCCGTCACGACGCGGGTCGGATACCCCGCGGCGCGCGCCAGGAGCGTGAACGCGCCGGTGAACAGCTCGCAGTGCCCCGGCAGGTTGTCCGCGTCCATCCAGGCGACGAACGGGTCGCGCCCGGTCTTGGGCAGGTTGACCTGCAGCGAATAGGGGTGGTGCTCGGCGAGCCACCGGCCGGCCCGGGCGGAGAATTCCGCGGCGCTGAGCCGGGCCCCGCCGGTGATCGCCGCCGCCGCCCGCCGCAGGTCCGCCACGTCCTCGGGCCGGTCCGGCAGCCCGAGCGTCGTCAGTGGGTACCCCGGTCCCGCCGCGGGGCGACCGCCGGCCGCCGGTCCGCCCGCCTCCGCCGGGGCCGGCGCGCGCTGGGCGTTGCGCAGCGCGGTGGCGAAGAACCGGTCGGGGATGGTGCCGTCGGTCTGCATGGCCTCGACGCGGTAGGCGGTCATCGTCACCGGCTCGTTCCGCAGCGCGATCATCCGCAGGCTGTTTTGCTGCTGCACCCACTGGGGTTCGCGGAAGCGCAGCTGATAGAAGGTCCCGGGGACCGGCAGGTGCCGGCTGATGCCCGACTCGTAGTAAAAGGTCCAGTAGACCGGCGGTCCCCGCGGCGGCCGGAGCATGCCCGGCACGAACGAGGACAGGGCGGCGCTGATGAAAAGCTCGTTCTGCAGGCGGCGCGAGGTGCGGAAGGTGCCGTCACGGTACTCGTCCAGCACGACCATGCGCCAGTAGGGCATGGCCGGCACATGGGTCGGGTCCGAGACGTCGACGCGCAGGGCCACCGAGTCGTCCTGCTGGATGTCCACCACGTCGCCGAGCTTGATGGTGTCGGAAAACCCGGTGCGGCTCTTCTTCGACAGGAACCGGTCGAGGAAGAGGCTGTTTTCGAGCTGGAACCGGGGGATGGCCATGAACAGCAGCGCCGAGACCCCGACGACGCCGACGAAGAGCAGGCCGGCGAGCGTGAGCAGGCGCCAGTCGGACACCTCGCGCACGCGCCGGAAGAACCGCCGCCAGCTCCCGCGCGCCCACGCCGGCGCCCCGCCCGGTTCCGGCCCGGCGGCCGCCGCGGGCACCGCCCCGGCCGGCGCCCCCTCGGAGAGCGTGACGACGAAGAGAAACGCCAGCGTCACCGCGGTGAACACCAGGATCTGGGCGCCGAATTCCAGCGCCACGGTGAGCACGCCGGCAATCATGATCAGGATCAGCCCCAGCACGATGATCTGGAGATCATCGCGCTTCTTGCGGTAGCTGGTGCCGCGATAGAGCAGCAGCAGCAGGTCGAGGCGGATCATCGGGGGCAGCGCCTCGCCGGTCGTGTAGAGGTCCCAGATGAAGAACACCACGATGAACGGAAAGGCCAGCTTGTGGACCAGCGGCGGCACCCGCGCCGGCAGGGCCGGCCATGCCAGCACCGCCAGCACGCCCACGGCCGTGATTCCGGTCAGCGCCCAGGCGTCGATGTCGAGATAGACCACCGTCGACACCGACAGGAGCGTGAGCAGGCCGCCGAGCAGCCAGCGCAGCTGCAAGAGCTCGTCCCGGCTAAGTCGTGGCCGTTCTTTTTCCATCGACGTAGGCGGCCACGCCCCGGGCGCCCTCCGGGGCGAAGGTGACGAGGTTGCGGCGGGGCAGCGACGGGACGCCGGCGCCCGCGGTGAGGGCGCCGGCGGCGGTCTCCGCCGGCCTCCATTCCAGGACGGCGATCCGGTCCAGCAGCGACTCAAGGTCGCGCACGTGCCGGATGTCGAGGACCTCGCCGGCGTCGATCGCCGCGCCGCGCAGGCGGCCCCCGGTGAACAGGTCCTCCGCCAGCGTCGCGGCGAGGCGGCAGAGCAGCTCGAACTGCTCCTCGCGCGCCCAGCGGCCGCCGCCGGTCTCGATCCAGAGGAAGAACCCGGCCGCGCTCTCTGCCGCGAACTGGCGCACGAGCAGCTGGCGCAGGCGCGCGCTCGCCTTCCAGTGGATCAGCCGGTGGGAGTCGCCCGGCTGGTAGCGGCGCAGCGCCAGCAGGTCGTTGCCGGCTCCGGGCCGGGCCACCCGCTCGCCCTCCGTCACCCGCTGGGCCGCCGCCGCGGGCGTGAACCGGTAGTCGATGGGCGCGGGCCACACCACCACCTCGCGCCGGAGCCGCGTCCCGTGTTGTTTGCGCAGGAAGCCGAAGGGATAGAGCGAGCCCACGCTGGCCAGCTCGACCCGCAGCCGGCCGCGCCGGGGCGGCGTGAGCAGCCAGTCGAGGCGGAGCTGCGCGCCCGGGTCGAGCCGGTCGCGCAGCGGCACGGTGGTGCGGGCGGTCAGCTGCTCCATCCGCGCCCAGGCGGCGCGGAACTCGCCCGAGGTGGTGGTGACGGTCGACTCCGGGCGCCCAGGCCCCGCCGGCACGGGCCGCGCCTCGAGATCGAACCACAGGCCGTAGGTCGGCAGGAGCGTCTTGCGGTTCCAGAGTTCGAGCGTCACCGCGGTCTCCTGGCCCGCCCGCCACGGCGGCGCGAGCAGCAGGCGCCAGCACACGCCGCGGAGGTTCAGCCACGACAGCACGCCGCTGAGGATGAGGCAGGCCAGCAGCAGCGAGAGGGTGATGAAGAGGATGTTGCTGGCGGAATTGTAGGCGGCCGAGCCGATGCCGAGGGCCAGCCCGATCAGCACCAGGCCGGGCACGGTCGGGGAGATCCGCTGGCTGCGCGCCGGGAAGATCAGCGCCCAGAGCAGGTCGCTCCAGCGGAACCGGGTGCGGGGGCCCCGCAGGCCGGGACCCAGCCAGCCCGCGCTCGGGTCGATGGTTTCCCGGGCTGCTTTCATCCGCCCTCCCTCGCGCGCAAACTCCAAGTTCCAAGCGCCAAACTCCAAAGGCTACCGGAACCCAATCCTGCCGCGGCCGTCGGCATCTTTTTTGGCGTTTGGCCGGTTGGAGTTTGGCGTTTTCCGCCCCGGTTAGATCGGCGGCGTCGTGCCGCCGACGATCCGGCGGAGCGCGGCCGCCACCGCGTTGCGCTCCTCGAGGGCGTCGGAGGTCGGCCGCACCAGCGCGAGCCGGTGGCCGAGCACCGGCTGCACGAGGTCGAGCACGTCCTCGGGCACCACGAAGTCGCGGCCGGTGAGCAGGGCCCGCGCCTGGGCCGCGGTCTTGAGCGCCAGCCCGCCGCGCACGCTGACCCCGGCCTTGAACTCCGCCTCGGTGCGGGTGGCGGCGACGATCTTGAGGATGAAGTCGAGCACGCTCTCCTCGATGTACACCTGGGTCACGAGCTGCTGCAGCCGCAGCACCTCGGTGCGCACGGTGACAGGATTGAGCTGGATCGAGTCGTAGTTCATGCGCTGGGCGCGCAGGATCTCGAGCTCGTCCGCCGAGCGCGGGTAGCCCATGCGGATGCGCATGAGGAAGCGGTCCATCTGGCTCTCCGGCAGCGGGAAGGTGCCCTCGTAGTCCACCGGGTTCTGGGTGGCGAGGACCATGAACGGCGCGCCCACCGCGTGCGGCTCGCCGTCGATCGTGACCTTGCCGCGGTCCATGACCTCGAGCAGGGCCGACTGCGTCTTGGGCGTGGCGCGGTTGATCTCGTCGGCCAGCACGATGTTGGCGAAGATCGGGCCGGGCTTGAACACGAACTCCTTCACGTGCTCGTCGTAGATCGCGACGCCGGTGACGTCGCTGGGCAGCAGGTCGCTGGTGAACTGGATGCGGGAGAACGTGCAGTCCATCGAGCGGGCGAGCGAGTACGCCAGGGTGGTCTTGCCCAGGCCGGGCAGGTCCTCGATCAGCAGGTGGCCGCCGGCGGCAAAGCAGACCAGGGCGCGCTCGATGACATCGTCCTTGCCCTTGACCGCGATCCGCATGTTGGCCTTGAGCCGCGCCAGGGCCTGACGGGCCTCGTCCACCTGCCCCGTGGTCATGAAATCGCTCATGGCCGGACGCTAGGCGGATGCCGGGCCGGGGCAAACGCAAAGGCGCCCGTGCCCGTCCGGCGGAGGTTGACGCGGGCGGTTTTCCGGCGTTCGTTCCCCGGCAGCCGCCATGACCGCACCGCACCGCCCGATCCGCTGGGGCGTCCTGGGCTACGCCCGCATCGCCCGGGAGGCCGTCATCCCCGCCATCCGGCGCGCGCCCAACTCGGCCTTCCACGCCCTCGCCTCCCGCGATCCCGCCAAGCTCGCGGACGCCCGCGCCCGCTTCGGCGAGTTCCGGCCCCACTCCGATTACGCGGCGCTGCTCCGCGATCCGGAGGTGGATGCCGTCTATATCCCGCTGCCCAACGCGCTCCATCGCGAGTGGACGATCCGCGCCGCCGAGCACGGCAAGCACGTGCTGTGCGAAAAGCCCCTCGCCCTGACCGCCGCCGAGGGCCGCGAGATGATGGCGGCCTGCGCGGCCCACGGCGTCACGCTGATGGAGGCGTTCATGTACCGGTACACCGACCGCCTCCGCCAGGTGCAGGAGGTCCTGCGCGGCGGGGCGCTCGGCGAGATCAGGTTCGTCAACGCGACCTTCGGCTTCCTCCTCGCCAATCCCGCGTCGATCAAGCTGCGGCCCGAGCTGGGCGGCGGTTCGCTCTACGACGTCGGCTGCTATCCGGTGAACTTCGTCGGGATGGTGGCCGACGGCCTGGATCCGGCCGCCGCCGGCACGGCGCTGCCCGCGACAGTCGCCGTCGAATGCGTGCGCACCGGCGGCATCGACCTGAGCTTCTCGGCCCTGCTGCGCTACCCGTCCGGCCTCGGCGCGTCGCTGCACTGCGGCTTCGACGCCCATCTGCGGACCTTCGCCGAGATCACCGGCACCAAGGGCGTGCTGGAGGTGCCCGACACCTTCATGGACAACGCCGGCGCGCTGACCCTGCTCGCCGGCGGCGAGCGCCGCGAGCTCCCGGTGGCCGCGAGCGACCGCTACCGCCTCGAGGTCGAGGACTTTGCCGCCGCGGTCCTCGAGCGGCGCGCGCCGCGGTTCAGTCTGGCGGAGACCGCGCGCAACCTCGAGGTGACCGACCGCCTGCTTGCCGCCGGCCGCCGGTCCGGTTAGTCTGCTGTCCCCCTGACGCCGCCATGATCATCCGCGTATTTCGCGCCGTCGCCAAACCCGGGCAGCTGCCGGCCCTCGAGGCGAAATTCCGGGGCTCGTTTTTCAGCTCCGTTCGCGGCCACCCGGGCCTGCTGGCGCTGCTGCCCGGCCGGCCGGTCGACGCCGCGGGCCGGGAATTCACCATGATCACCGTGTGGGACTCGACCGCCTCGCTCGCCAACTTCACCGGGCCGGACTGGCATCGGTCGGTGATTCCCACCGGAGCCCTGTCCGCGCTCGAATCCTGCACCGTCGAGCACTTCGATTTCTACGGCGATCCCGCCACCGATCCGTTGCCGGGCCAGCCGGCGGCCTGACGCCGCCTTTCCTTTCCCACCCTCCGGCCTTCAGCCCACGCCGTCATGGTCATCCGCATCTTTCGCGCCAAGGTCCGCCCGGGCTTGAATGACCTGTTCGAGGCCCGGACCCGCGAGTTCTCCCTGCCCACGGTGCGCTCCCATCCCGGCCTGCTCGCCTTTTTCCCCGGCCGGCCGGTGGACCAGTCCGACCGCACGTTTGTCATGATCACCGTCTGGGAGTCTCTGGCCTCAGTGGAGGCCTTCACCGGGCCGGACTGGCGCCGGTCGGTGGTCCCCGCCGCGGAGGAGCCGCTGCTGGAATCCTGCAGCGTCGAGCACTACGAGTTCTACGGCCCGCCCGCCGCCGATCCGGCGGGCCCGGCGCCGGGCTAGAGCAGCTGGAGCAGCACCGAGAAGTCGGCGTCGGCCGAGCCCCGGTCCTCCGCCAGCTTGAGCCGTTCGCGGACCGCCTCGAGGAGCGGCAGCCGGCCGGCCCCCGCGGTGGCCGAGGCGAGGCGCATGTCCTTGTGCATGTGCTTGACGGAAAACTGGGGCGCGAAGTCGCCCGTGCGCAGCTTGGGCTCCTTCAGCTTGGCGAATGGCGAGTAGCCGGCGTTGCCGGCCAGGGCCGCGAAGAAGGTGTCGTCGCCGACCCCGGCCCGGCGCGCGAAGATCAGCGCCTCGCACAGGCCCTCGAGCAGCACGGCGAGGTTGAGGTTCATGGCCAGCTTGAGCGCAGCCGCCTTGCGCGGCTCCGGCGCGATGACGACGCGCAGCTCCGACACGAGCTTGAGCAGCGGCTCCACCGCCGCGATCAGGTCGGGCGGCCCGCCGAGGTAGTAGACAGTCTTGCGCTGCTCGGCGGCCGGCTTGCTCCCGGTGAACGGCGCCTCGAGGTAGCGGGCGCCGCGCGCCTCGACCTGCTCCCGGAAACGGTCGCTGCTCGCAGGATCGATGGTCGAAGACTGGATCACCACCTTGCCCGGGCCGAGCCGCGGCAGGATCCGGTCCAGCACGCCCTGCACCGCGGGGGGATCGGCCACGACGATCTGCACCGCGTCGGCCGCGGCGGCGACCGCCTCGGGCGAGTCCTTCCACTGCGGCGCCGCCGGCTGCGGCGTGCGGTTCCAGCAGCCGGCGAGCACGCCCGCCGCCGCGTAATGTTTCGCCCACGTGCCGCCGATGATGCCCAGTCCGATGACGCCGATGGTTTTCATGAGTAAGGATCAAAAAAACACACGAACCGCGCGAAGAAAAGCCCGCGCCGCGCTTTGCCGCCGCCCCCGGGGGGGCGCCGCCCGCGCCTCAGGCGAGAATTTCCAGCATCCGTGCGAACAGCCGGTTGACCTTCGCCTGGTTGGATTTCACGAGGTCCTTGAACTTCGCGAAGTCGATCTCGGTGCCCTCGAGGCCGTTGGCGTAGTTGTCGATCAACGCGAGGCTGTTGTAGCGCAGGCCCGCCTCGACGCACAGGTCGGCCTCGTGGCCGGCGGTCATGCCGATCACGTCGCCCCACTGGCGGACGATGCGGATCTCGGCCTTGGTCTCGAACCGCGGGCCGCGCATCTGGACGTAGACCTTCCCCGGGAGGATGGTGAATTCCGGCGCCAGCCGCGCGACGAGCATCGGGATCAGGTTGTTGGCGATGCCGGGGGCGCCGCCCTTCAGCTCCGTGTCGAAGAAGGTGGCCGGCCCCTGCTGCAGGCCGACGTAGTCGCTGCAGGAGACCAGCGTGCCCGGGGGCAGGTCGGGCCGGAGGGAACCGACGGAGTTGAGCGAAATGACGTCCGCGTAGCCGAGGTCGGCGAGGGCCTGGATGTTGGCGCGGTGGTTGATGGCGTGCGGCGGGACGGGGAAGCCGTAGCCGTGGCGGTTGATGAGGACGAAGGCGCCGCGCTGCTTGTAGGTGACGGGGCCGTGGCGCGTCTCGATCGTGCGCACATCCCAGGCCGCGAACAGGTCGCTGTTGACGATGCTGGTGCCGCTGAGGAACGCGACTTTCATGCCTGCACTACGCCGCCGGCGGCGGGCGCTGGCAACCGCTTTCCGGGGCCGGCCCGGGCTTGCCGGGCCCCAGGTTTCCCGTTTCCCTGCCGGCATGCCACTTAGTTTCGATCTGCCCCTGGCGCAGCTGCGCACCTATGCCGGGACCAACCCGCGGCCGGCCGATTTCGACACCTACTGGGAGGAGGCGCTGGGCGAGATGCGCGCGGTCGACCCCCGGATGGAGCTGCGGCCGAGCCCGGAGCTGGAGAGCCGGCACGCGGAGTGTTTCGACCTGTTTTTCACCGGCGTGGGCGGCGCCCGGGTGCATGCCAAGTATCTCCGGCCCCGGGGCGCGGGACGGCATCCGGCGGTGCTCCAGTTCCACGGCTACAGCGTGAGCAGCGGCGACTGGCTCGAGAAGACGGCCTATGTCGCCGAGGGCTTTTGCGTGGCGGCGCTGGACTGCCGCGGCCAGGGCGGCCTGTCGGAGGACGTCGGCGGCGTCAAGGGCAACACCCTGCGGGGCCAGATCATCCGGGGGCTCGACGATCCCGACCCACGGAAACTCTTTTTCCGGCAGATCTTCCTCGATGCGGCGCAGCTCGCGCGGATCGTGATGAACCTCCCCGAGGTGGATCCGGCGCGGATCGGGGCGATGGGCGCCTCGCAGGGCGGCGCGCTCACGCTCGCCTGCGCCGCGCTCGAGCCCGGAGTCCGGCTGGCGGCGCCGGTCTATCCGTTCCTCTGCGACTACCAGCGGGTGTGGGAGATCGACCTGGCCCGGGACGCCTACGACGAGCTGCGCACCTATTTCCGGCTCTTCGATCCGCGGCACGAGCGCGAGGCCGCGGTGTTCGCCAAGCTCGGCTACATCGACGTCCAGCATCTGGCGCCGCGCGTCCGCGCCGAGGTGCTCATGTTCACCGGCCTGATGGACACGATCTGCCCGCCCTCGACCCAGTTCGCCGCCTACAACAAGCTGACCGCGCCGCACCAGATGGCGCTCTATCCCGACTACGGGCACGAGGCCATGCCCGGGCAGGCCGACCGGACGTTCAACTTCCTGATGCGCCTGCGCGGCTGACGGCGGCGGCGGCGAGTCCGCGATCAGCCGACCCACGAAATCGCCTGGATCCGGCGCGCGAGCTCGACGTCGCGGGCCGTGACCTGGCCGCCCGCATCGTGCGTGTTCAGGCGCACGGTCACGCGCCGGTAGACGTTGGTCCACTCCGGGTGGTGATCCAGCGCCTCCGCCTCGAACGCCACGCGCGTCATGAACGAGAACGCCTCGCGAAAGCCGCCGAACGTGAAGGTCTTCTCCAGCGCGTCGCCGGCGAGGGTCCAGCCCGCCAGTCCGGCGAGCGCCGTCCGAATCTCCGCGGGCGTCAACGGAGTCGCCATGCGGCACCTTGGTCCGGTCATTCCCCTTGTCAAACGACCGGGTGGCTTCAATAAAGAGCCGGAGTTCCGCATGCCGCCGGCCCCCGCCAACATCCCCCAGCACGTGGCCATCATCATGGACGGCAACGGCCGGTGGGCCAAGCAGCGGGGTCTGCCGCGCATCGAGGGCCACCGCCGCGGCGTGGAGGCGGCGCGGACCGCGATCGATGCCACGCGCGACCTCGGCATCCGCTACCTGACCCTTTACGCCTTTTCGGCCGAGAACTGGCAGCGGCCGGCGGACGAGGTCTCGGCGCTCATGAAACTGCTGGAGTTGTTCCTGCGGCGGGAGACCCGGACGCTGCTCAAGAATGGCATCCGCCTGCACACCATCGGGCACATCGAGGAGCTGCCGGCCGGGCCGCGCAAGGAGTTGCAGCACGCGCTCGCCGCCACCCGGCATTTCACCGACTGGCACCTGGTCCTCGCCCTCAACTACGGCTCGCGCACGGAGGTGGCTGACGCCGCGTGCGCCTTCGCCGCCGCCGTCCACGCGGGGCGCGAGCGGGCGGATGACGCCTCGTGGGCCACGTTCAGCCGCTACCTCTACACCAACGGCCTCCCCGACCCCGACCTGCTCATCCGCACCTCGGGCGAGATGCGGATCAGCAACTTCCTCCTCCTGCAGTGCGCCTACGCGGAGATGATCTTCTCCCCGGTGCTGTGGCCGGATTTCTCCAAGGGCGACCTCATCGCCGCGGTGGAGGAGTACCAGCGCCGCGAGCGACGCTTCGGCCTCACGGGGGAACAACTCCAGGCGGGCGCCGCGCCCCCGGCGTCGGCCTGACCCCCGCCCCTTCCGCCCGTGGCCAAACGGATATTCAGCACCGTGGTGTTGTGGACCCTGGTCCTGCTCTGCCTGCGCTACGGTGGCGCCACCGGGGCGGTGTGGCTGATCACGGCCATGGGCGCGCTGACGCTGCACGAGTTCTACGCCCTGCTGCGGCCGATGGGGCTGCGGCCGTTCGCCGGCCTCGGGCTGGTGCTCGGGGCCGCCATGACGCTGGCGCCGCGCTATCTGGCCCCGGCCGTCACCGCGCCGGAATTGCTGGCCCTGGGCGTGATCGCGATCGCGGTGCGCATCCTCGGCGAGCGCGCGCCGGCGGAACGGGTCGACACGCTGGTGTGGACAGTCTTCGGCCTGACCTACGTGCCGTTCATGCTCCAGTTCCTCACGCGGATCGTGCTCCTCACTGGCCCCCGCGACACCACCGGTCTCGCCCTGGGTCTCTGGCTCGTCGTCGTGGCCAAGCTCTGCGACACGGGCGCGCTTCTGACGGGACTCGCGATCGGCCGGCACAAACTGGCGCCCGATATCAGCCCGAAGAAGACCTGGGAGGGGGTCGCGGGCGGCATCGCGTTGTCCGTGGCGGTGGGCGCCGGGCTGGCCTGGGCCTGCCGCGGCTATCTCCCCGCGCGCTTCTCGCCGGGATTTGCCGCCGCGCTCGCGGCGCCGCTGGCGGCCCTCGCGGTCATCTCCGATCTCGTCGAATCGGCGATCAAGCGCCGGGCCGGCGCCAAGGACACCGGCGGGGTCATTCCGGGCATCGGCGGCATGTTTGATCTGACGGACAGTCTGATTCTCACGGCGCCGGTCGGCTGGGCGGTGTTTCACTTGCTTTAGCCCCCGGCGCGTGCCGGAATATTGGGCGGCTCCCGTTGGCGGGAGGCGCCCGCAGGATTCCCCACCGTGTCCGCTTCCTCCTCCAAGAAACGCATTGTCCTCCTTGGCGCCACCGGGTCCATCGGCGAGAATACGCTGCGGGTCGTGGCCGCGCATCGCGACCGCCTGGAGGTGGTCGGCATTGCCGCGCGCGCCAATCACCGCCGGCTGGCGGCGGTCGCGCGGCAGTTCGGGGTCCGGCAGGTGGCGCTGTTCGACGTCGGCGCGCTCGCCGAGGCGCGGGCCGAACCTGCAGCCTTTCCGCCGGGCACCCGCCTGCTCGGCGGCCTCGGCGGCCTGACCGAACTCGCCACGCTGCCCGAGGCGGATCTGGTGGTGGTGGCGATCGTCGGCACCACGGGGCTGCGGCCCGCCCTGGCCGCGCTCGCGGCGGGCAAACACCTCGCGCTCGCGTCGAAGGAGATCCTGGTGCTCGCCGGCAAGTTCGTGATGGCGGCGGCCCGGGCCGGCGGCGCGCGGCTCCTGCCGGTCGACAGCGAACACAGCGCCGTTTTCCAGTGCCTCGAGGGCCGGCCGGGCGCGGCGGTGCGCCGCATCGTGCTCACGGCCTCGGGCGGGGCGCTGCGCGACCTGCCGGCGGCGTCCCTGGCGCACGTGACGCCGGCCGAGGCGCTCAAGCACCCCAACTGGGCGATGGGACCGAAGGTCACCATCGACTCCGCCACCCTCGCCAACAAGGGCCTCGAACTCATGGAGGCGCAGTGGCTCTTCGGCCTGCAGCCGGACCAGTGCCAGGCCGTGCTCCATCCGCAGAGCATCGTGCACTGCCTGGTGGAATTCGCCGACGGCACGATGCTCGCCCAGCTCGCGCCGCCGTCGATGGCCTTCCCCATCCAGTACGCCCTCCTCCATCCCGAGCGGGCGCCGGGCATCGACCCGGGGCTGGATCTTGGCCAGCTCCTCAACCTCGAGTTCCGCCCCGTCGACCTCTCCCGTTATCCCTGTCTCCGGCTGGCCCGCCGTGCGATGGACGCTGGTGGCGTCGCCCCAGCGATTTACAACGCCGCCAATGAAGTCGCCGTGGCCGCTTTTCTCGCGGGCCGGCTGCCCTTTCTTGCCATTCCGGAGGTCATCGACAAGAGTCTGCAGTCCAGCGCCAATTTTGAACCCGCCGACCTCGATGCTGTCCTCGAAGCCGATGCCGTCGCCCGCCGCACCGCCGAGGCCGTAGTCGCGCGCCTCAAGTCCTGAATCGTGTCCTCCCCCCTGCTTCAATCCATTCTTTCGAACACGTGGGCCGTCTTCCTGATCGTCGTCTTTTTCAACGGCACCATTTTCGTCCACGAGCTGGGACATTTCCTGGCGGCGCGGCGGCGCGGAGTCCGTGTGGAGCGGTTCTCCATCGGATTTGGCCCCAAGATCTTCGGCTGGCGCGGCAAGGACGGCGTCGAATACCGCCTCTCCTGGCTGCCGCTGGGCGGGTACGTGCTGCTGCCCCAGCTGGCTGACCTGCGTGCGATCGAGGGCGAGTCCGAGATGACGGCGGAGACGCTGCCGCCCGTCGGGTACTGGACCAAAATGCTGGTCTTCGTCGCGGGCGCCACCTGCAACATGATTTTCGCCTTCCTGCTCGCCTGCGTCGTCTGGCTGGTCGGACAGCCGATCATCTCCGACTTCAACACGACCAAAATCGGCCTGGTCATGCCGACGATCACCCTGCCCGACAACCGGGAAGTGCCCAGTCCCGCCTCGCAGGCCGGGCTCAAGCCCGGCGACGTGGTGCGCGCCATCGATGGCATCAAGGTCGCCGACTGGGGGGAACTGCAGGAGACCCTCTATGCCAGCGCCGGACGCGCCGATGATGGCCGCCGCAAGGCCGTCTTCACGATCGATCGCGCCGGACAGATTCTGGAGCTTCCCGTCTATCCCCTTCTGGTCGGCAGCGAACGCACGCGCTTTGTCGGCATCGCTCCCGCGGAAGACCTGATCGTGGGGCCAGTCAAACCGGGCCTGCTGGGGGAGAAAATCGGATTGCGGCCCGGCGATCAAATCCTGGCGTACGATTCCGTTCCCCTGCTGTCGCGTGACTCGTTTGTCGAATACTTGAAGGCGAACCGCGCGCGAAGCATTGGGTTGACCGTGCAGCGCGGAACGGCCCGCGTGGCGCTCGAAATTCCGCCGCGCCCTGCGCTCACCGATTTCGCCGACCTGGGCCTCCTGTGGCGGAGGAACGTCCTGGTGCTGCATCCGGATCCCCTCCGGCAGTTGCGGGATGACTTCGACCCGACAATCCGTGTCCTGATGGGTCTGTTCAACCCCCATTCCGACGTCAGGGTGTCTCAGCTTTCGGGCCCCGTGGGGATCTTCACCGTGTTCTACCTCACGGCGCAGAATGACGTCCGTCTCGTGCTCTGGTTTACCATCCTCCTGAACGTCAATCTCGCCGTGGTCAACCTGCTGCCCATCCCGGTATTTGACGGCGGCCAGATGCTGTTCGCAACGATCAGTCGCCTCCGGAAACGTTCCCTGCCGGCGGATTTCATCATGACGACCCAGAGCGTTTTCGTGGTCCTGATCATCTCGTTCTTCTTCTACGTCACGTTTTTTGACGTCCGCCGCATCCGGCGCGACGCGCCGGTGAACCCTGCGCCGCCTCCCGCGCAGAAAGCCGCTCCGGCCGCGCCCTGACGGCCACGGGCGCGATCTGCCACCGAACGCCATGGCCTATTGCGCGTCGCGTTTCCAGACGATCCGCCGCCGCACCGTCGAGGTGAAGGTGGGGACGGTCGGGGTCGGCGGGGACCACCCGATCCGCCTGCAGTCGATGACCACCAGCGACACGCAGGACGTGGCCGCCACCGTCCGGCAGTGCATCGCGCTGGCGGAGGTCGGCTGCGAGATCGTGCGGGTCACGGCGCCCAACGTGCCGGCGGCCCAGTGCCTGCGGGCAATCCGCGGGCAGTTCACCGCCGCCGGCTTCGGGCAGGTTCCGCTCGTGGCCGACATCCATTTTCTGCCCTCGGCCGCGCTGGAGGCGGTCGAGCACGTGGAAAAGGTGCGCGTCAACCCCGGCAATTACGCGGACAAGAAGAAGTTCGCCGTGCGCGAATACTCCGACGCCGAGTACGCGCGCGAGCTGGAGCGCCTCCGCGACGCGTTCACCCCGCTTGTCCGGCGCTGCCGTGAGCTCGGCCGCGCCCTGCGCATCGGCACCAATCACGGCTCGCTGTCGGACCGGATCATGAACCGCTACGGCGACACGCCGCTCGGCATGGTGGAAAGCGCGCTGGAGTTTGTCCGCATCGCCGAGGCGGAGGGATTCCACGACCTGATCCTGTCGATGAAGGCCAGCAACCCGAAGGTCATGATCCAGGCCTACCGGCTGCTGGTCGAGCGGATGGACGCGGCGCACCGGCCGTATCCCCTGCATCTCGGCGTCACCGAGGCGGGCGACGGCGAGGACGGGCGGATCAAGGGGGCGATCGGCATCGGCGCGCTCCTGCTCGACGGCCTGGGCGACACGATCCGCGTCTCGCTGACGGAGGATTCGGTCTATGAAATTCCCGTGGCGCGGGCCATTGCGGACCGGGCGATGAGCCGGTGGTCGGCCGCGGGCCGGGCCCCCGCCTCCGCGGCGACCGCGGACGCGATCAATCCCTACGAGTACACGCGCCGCGAAACGGGCGTGCTGCACCTTTCGGACCATTGCGCCGTCGGTCCGGACCACCCGCCCCGCGTGATCGTGCGGGTGGCGGATCCGGCGGCGCTGCCCGCCGCCGCCGCCCGGCTGGCCGGCCCCGCGCGGCAGGATACGCCCGTGGAGGGCCTGCTGGTGCCGGTCGCCGACTCCGCGGCACTCGGCGCGCTGCGCCGGACGCTGGCGGGCGCGGCGCTGCCGGCGGAGTTCCTCGTCCTCGAACTCGGCCATGCGATCGCGGCGCCCGACCTGGAGGCGGCGTTCACGGCCGGCCGCGGCCGGCTGGTCCTGCTCCGGGCCTTTCACGCCGGCGACGGCGATTTGCTCGAGACCTTTGCGCGGCTTGTGCGCCGCCACGGCCAGTTCCTGGCCGTCGACAGCGCGGCGGAGGAGCTGGCCGCCATGGCCGGGGTGCTGCGGAAGCTTGGCGACGACCGGCTCCTGTTCACGCTTGGCGGCGCCGCCGGCGCGTGCCCGGCCCCCCAGCATGGGCTGGGGGCGTATCGGCGCCTCGTGCATGAACTCGTCCGCCTCGGCAGCCGGGCGCCGATCTGGATCCGCAACACGGCCGCCGGCACTCTCCTCCCCGATCCCAGCTTCCTGGGCCGACTGATCGACGCCAGTTTCCTGACCGGCGGGCTCCTCTGCGACGGCGCGGGCGACCTGGTCAGCGTCGAAACCGAGCCGGACGCGGACCGCGCGCTGAAGCTTGCTTACAATCTGCTCCAGGGCGCCGGCGCCCGCTTCTCCAAGACCGAATTCGTCGCCTGCCCGAGCTGCGGCCGCACGCTCTTCGACCTGCAGGCCACCACCCAGCGCATCCGGGAAAAGACCGGCCATCTCAAGGGCGTAAAAATCGCCATCATGGGCTGCATCGTCAACGGCCCCGGGGAGATGGCCGATGCGGACTTCGGGTACGTCGGCGGCGCGCCGGGCAAGATCAACCTCTACGTCGGCAAGACCTGCGTGCAGTACAACCTGCCCCAGGCCGAGGCCGACGACCGGCTGATCGCGCTCATCAAGGAGCACGGCAAATGGCTCGCGCCGGCGCCCGCCGCCGCGGCGCCCTGAGCGGCGCGGGCCGCGTCGCGGCACCGCCAATACCGGACCGCCGGCGGCGCGGCGCGACGGGCAATTGGCGTATTGGATTCGCCGTTACAAGAGCGGCCGGAGGCCCCGCCCGGCGCGCCGCCGCCGGTGTGAATAACTTGTGGGAAAGTTGCTCTTGAAATGCATTTTGTGATTCACGTTACTCCGGCCTTCCGTTTCATTTCACGGGCCTTCAATTGTTCTTTGCCCCGCCCGCAGTTCGTGTCGGTTTGCCGACTCCCGAGGAGCTCCCTCCTACCTTCTGGTCTTCAACAGCTTATTTCCTCTCCTCATTCCACCCCCATCCCTGAGGACCGGACCCGCCTTTCTCCTCCGAGCGAGCAACAGCATGCGACCCTGCCAGGCGCGTGGAAAGAACCCTGTTGAGGTTATGTGAATAATCCCTTTCTCTTGCCCGCTCCATGCCTTCGCTGACCCTGCCGCCCAGCCTCTGGGAAACCGTCAAGTGCGACTTCAAGGGACTCTTCCCGGAGGACGTGTTTCAGATGTGGTTCGAGCCCATCGCCTGTCTGGAGACGACGGAGGACGCGATGACGCTGGGCGTGCCCAATGATTTCGCCGCCATCTGGATCCACGACAACTATCTGGACCTGATCACGCAGCGGCTGCGCCTCACCGCCGGGCGGCTGGTCAACGTCGCGCTGAAGGTCTACCAATCCGCCGGTCCGGCCAAGGCCGGGACCGGGGGCAACGGCACGGGCGACGCGGCGCCGGCGGCGCCGCACCACGCGCGGGTGCGGGCCACCCCGCGGCGCACCGGCCGTTTCGAGGAGAAGGGGCCGTACGCCGGCCTGCTCAATCCCCGCAACACCTTCGAGAACTTCGTCGTCGGGGCGAACAACCAGCTGGCCCACGCCGCCGCCCTCGCCGTGGCCCAGTCTCCGGCGCAGGCGTTCAACCCCCTCTTCATCTATGGCGACACCGGTCTGGGGAAGACGCACCTGATGCACGCGGTCGGCCACAGCATCCTGCGCAACAACGCCGAGGCGAAGGTCGCCTATCTCTCGACCGAGAAGTTCACCAACGAGTTCATCCAGGCCCTGCAGGAGAACAGCCTGACCCGCTTCCGCCAGCGCTACCGCAATGTCGACGTGCTGCTGCTTGACGACGTGCAGTTCCTGAGCGGCAAGGAGCGCATCCAGGAGGAGTTCTTCCACACCTTCAACGACGTCTTCGAATCGGGGAAGCAGGTCGTGCTCACCAGCGACCGGCCCGCGAGCGAGATCGCCAAGCTGGAATCGCGCCTCGTCTCGCGTTTCCAGTGGGGCTACGTGGCGGACATCCAGTCGCCTGATCTCGAGACGCGCGTCGCCATCCTGCGCACCAAGGCCGCGAGCCTGAAGTTCGACGTGCCGCCGGCGGTGATCAACTTCATCGCCCAGCACATCTCCAAGAACATCCGCCGCCTCGAGGGCGCGCTGATCAAGGTCGCCAGCTACTCCGCGCTCACCAACAAGGCCCTGGACCTCCCGACGGTGGAGATGCTGCTCCAGGACGTCCTGATGGAGCAGGCACAGAACCAGCTCACCCTCGAGACCATCCAGAAGCGCGTGGCGGACCACTACCAGATCCGCCACAGCGACATGACGAGCAAGCGCCGTCCGGCCAACATCGCCATGCCACGCCAGATCGCGATGTATCTCGCCCGCCAGCTGACCAAGCACTCGCTGCAGGAGATCGGCGAAGCCTTCGGCGGCCGCGACCATGGCACGGTCATCCACGCCTGCAAGACGGTGGAGAACATGATGGAGCAGGACGACGCGATTCGCGGCAGCGTCGAGTTCCTCAAGACGCAGCTGGCCAAGTAGCCGGCCCCCCGCCGCGCCCGCTTCCGCCCCGCCAACCGGCGGGGCGTTTTGTTTCCCCCGGGGCCCAAATTCGCGATCTGCTCTATTGTTCTCACGAAATCGGTCTGGTTTTCGGACCCCGGCCCGCTATGCAAGGAAACCCTTGCGTCGATCCCCATGAAAAAGACTCCAGCCCACTTCCCCTCCATTCCGCCGATCGCCTACGAAGGCCCGAAATCGGAGAATCCGCTCGCCTTCAAGCACTACAACCCGTCCGAACGCATCGGCGGCAGGGCCCTGAAGGATCATATGCGCTTCTCGATCGCCTACTGGCACTCCTTCCGCGGCGTGGGGCTGGACCCGTTCGGCGGCGCCACGATCATCCGCCCCTGGGAGGCGGGAAAGGACCCGCTGGCCGTGGCCAAGACCCGGATGGACGCCGCGTTTGAATTCTTCACCAAGATCCAGGCGCCGTTCTGGTGCTTCCATGACCGGGACATCGCGCCGGAGGGCCGCTCGCTCGCCGAAACCAACCGCCACCTCGACCAGCTCGTGGCCCACGCGAAGGCGCTGCAGAAAGCCACCGGGGTCAAGCTGCTCTGGGGCACCGCCAACCTCTTTTCGAACCGGCGTTACATGTGCGGCGCGGCGACGAACCCCGACGCCCACGTCTTCGCCTACGCCGCCGCGCAGGTGAAGAAGGCGCTCGAGGTCACCCTCGAGCTCGGGGGCGAAAACTACGTCTTCTGGGGCGGGCGCGAGGGCTACGAAACCCTGCTCAACACCGACCTCAAGCGCGAGCAGGCGCACCTCGCCGCCTTCCTGCACATGGCCGTCGACCACGCCAAGGCGATCGGTTTCAAGGGCCAGTTCCTCATCGAGCCCAAGCCGAAGGAGCCGACCAAGCACCAGTACGACTTCGACGTCGCCGCCGGCATCGCCTTCCTGAAGACCCACGGCCTCGACCGCCACTTCAAGTTCAACATCGAGACCAACCACGCCACGCTGGCCGGCCACACCTTCCAGCACGAGATCGAGACCGCCGCCGCCCACGGCCTGCTCGGCTCGATCGACGCCAACTCTGGCGACCTGCTCCTCGGCTGGGACACCGACCAGTTCAACACCGACGTCAAGGAGCTGACGCTCGCCATGATGTCGATCCTGCGGGCGGGCGGCCTGGGCTCGGGCGGCTTCAATTTCGACGCCAAGCTGCGCCGGCCCTCGATCGATCCCGAGGACCTGTTCTACGCGCACATCGGCGGCTTCGATGCCTACGCGCTGGCTTTCAAGCTCGCGCGCCGCGTCCTCGCCGACGGCAAGTTCACCCGGTTTGTGGCGGACCGCTACGCCTCCTTCGACTCCGGCTACGGCCGCGACATCGAAACCGGCCGGGTGGGCTTCAAGGAGCTCGAGAAGATCGCGCTCCGGGGCGCCGAGCCCGTGCCGCGCAGCGGCCGGCAGGAATACCTGGAGAACCTGCTCAACCAGTACCTCCACGGGTAGCCGGCGCGCCGCCGGCCGGTCCGGCGCGACTGTCCCCAAAGAGGTGACAGGCCACGAGGTGGCGGTCGCCCGCCGGGTCTGCCAGCGCGGGACGCTGCTGCCGGCAGGGCGCGAAACATTCCGGACAGCGTGGATGGAACGCGCAGCCGGACGGCAGCGCGGCGGGGTCGGCCGGCTCGCCAGCCAGGTCGAAGTCCATCCGCCGGTCCGGGTCGGCCCGCGGCACGGCCGCGTGCAGGGCGCGGGTGTACGGGTGGCGCGGGTTGGCAAACAGCGCCGCCGTGGGGCCGATTTCCACGATGCGGCCGGCGTACATCACCGCCACCCGGTCGCAGAGGTGCCGCACCACCTCGAGATTGTGGGCGACGAAGATGTAGGTGAGCCGCAGCTCGGCCTGCAGCGCCTTGAACAGGTTGAGCACCTGGGCCTGCACGGACACGTCCAGCGCCGACACCGCCTCGTCCGCCACCAGCAGCGACGGCCGGGTGATGAGGGCGCGGGCGATGCCGATGCGCTGGCGCTGGCCGCCCGAGAAGGCATGCGGGTAACTGGCGCGATGCTCCGGCTTGAGGCCGATCTTCTCCAGCATGTCGGCCACCCGGTCATCGAGGTCCCGCCCCCGGGCCAGCCGGTGGATGAGCAGCGGCTCGCCGATGATCTGCCCCACCGTCATCCGCGGATTGAGCGATGCGTAGGGATCCTGGAACACGAGCTGCAGCGCCGGCCGCAGCGGCTTGAGCGCCCGCGGTGCGAGCCGGGCCAGGTCCACCACCCCGCCGCCAGTGCGGAAGAGCACCTGCCCGCTCGTCGGCACGAGCGCACGGAGGATGCAGCGGACGGCCGTCGTCTTGCCCGCGCCCGATTCGCCCACCAGCCCGAGGGTCTCGCCCGGGCGCAGATCGAAGCTGACGTCCTCCACCGCGCGGACGGCTCCGGTGCCCCGCCGGAAGAAACCACCGCGGAGCGGAAACTGCTTGCCCAAACCGCGCACGCTCAGCAGCGGCTCCAGGGCGTCTGCGGTCGGATCCGCTGGGGGACGATGGGCGATGGGCGGCATCCGTGTTCAGGCGGGCGTTGCGGCGGCGGCGATCTCCTCCGCCCGCCAGCAGGCCACGACCCGCCCGGGTCCGAACGGGCGCAGCGCCGGGGCGCCACCCGCGTCGCAACGTCCGGGCTGGGCGTGCGGGCAGCGCGGATGGAAGGCGCAGCCAGGCGGAATGGCGGTCAGCGCCGGCACCGCCCCTGCAATGGGCACCAGGCTGCCGCTGGGATTCAGGCTCGGCAGAGAACGCAGAAGACCCTGGGTGTAGGGATGACTGGGGCGCTTGAGCAGGTCGCGCACGCTCCCCTGCTCGACAATCCGGCCGAGATACATGACCGCGACATCGTCCGCCATCTGCGCGACCACGCCCAGATCGTGGGTGATCAGCAGCACCGCGCACCCGAGGTCGCGCTGGAGCCCCTTGATCAAGCCGAGAATCTGCGCCTGGGTGGTCACGTCCAGCGCGGTCGTCGGCTCATCCGCGATCAACAGCTCCGGGTTGGAGGCGAGCGCGAGGGCGATGACCACGCGCTGCCGCAGGCCGCCGGAGAGTTCGTGGGCATACTGGCTGAAACGGCGCTCCGGCGCGGAGACGCCGACCTTGCGCAAAAGATCGACGGCCTGGTGGCGGGCCTCCGTGCGCGTCGTCGTCCGGTGCAGCCGGATGGCTTCGACGATCTGGTCGCCCACCCGGTGCACGGGCGAGAGCGCCGTCATCGGCTCCTGGAAGATCATGCTCACGTGCCCCCCGCGCACCGCATAAAGGCGGTCCTCGTCTTCACGCAATCCGGTGATGTCGATCCGGCCGGCGCGCCGGGAATGCAGCGTGATCCTCCCGCTGACAATCCGGCCCGGCGGCTGGATCAGGCGGAGGAGGGCGAGACTGGTCAGCGACTTGCCGCAGCCGGACTCCCCCACCAGCGCGAGGACCCGCCCCCGCCGCAACTGGAATGACACGCCGTCGACCGCGCGCACCTCGCCCTGCTCGGTGGCGAAGCCCACCCCGAGATCCTCGACCGATAGCAGGAGATCCGGCGCGGCGGGCACGGGCTCCGGAGGGGCGTGAGGGACGGCGGACACGGTGACAGTCGGGGTGGCCGGGCTGGCGTCCGGGGGGACGGCAGCCCGATCGGTGACAGGCGATCACAAGCAGCCGCCTTCGCGTTGTCATGCGAAAAAGCCGGCGGGCCGACCGGCGGCCCCGAATTCGACCAAGAGGTTGCACCGCGCCGGCCAAGTACGCAAAAGTGTCGGTGTGCAAACCCATTCGCTGCCTTTTCCCGCGCGCCACGGGGCGCCCCGTCTTCGCCGTTCATCGCATCGACCAATCGGTCCCGGCGCCGTGTGGCTGGGGCTCGTGCTGGTCGCGGCGGCCTTGGGCGGCTGCACCACCAGCCGCGCGACGCGGGAAAAATTCCTGGAGCGCGTGCCGCCGCCACAGCCGCTGCTCACCGCCTCGGGGAAATTCGGCGGCGGGTTCCTGACCGCCCAGGCCTGGCTCGGGCCCTCCGTGCGCCTGCGCAAGCCCGGCGAGCACGAGGAGGAGGCCGGCGCGCCGGGTCCGCAGGACCGCTTCCGCGGCCGGAACGAGGAACGCGATGCCTTCAGCCAATACACCGATCCTTTCCAGGAGGACAACGGCGACGAAAACAAGTATTCGCAGGAGGAGATCGATGAGATGTACGGCCGCATCAATTACCAGTACGTGCTGCCGCCCCGCCTCGCCCTGACGCTGACCTTCGCCAACACCGGCACCCGGCGGGTGACGGTCACGATCGCCGAGATCAGCTCCGCGTTGGGAAACTTCGCGCCCCGTCCGGAGCAACTGATCCTCGGCCCCGGCCAGGAGGGATCGCTCGATCCCATGCTCTCCAACTTGGAGGACAACTTCAACGAGCTCGACGTGACGGTGGGCGTGCGGATCGGTGACCAGCGCGAGACCCAAGTGCTAAAACTCCGCCACGCCACCGGGCCGCGCCCCGGCGCCCCGGCGGGCCCGCCTCCGCCCGCGCCCGCAAAATAACTTTTTGCTGTCCTTTCCGACCCCCACCGCCACAATTCCGCCACTCCACCATGAGAACCGCTCTCGCCCTCATTCTGCTGGCCACGGGTTATCGCATCGTCGCGGCCTGGAATCCGGAGCTGACCAACTTCTCGCCGCTCATGGCGCTCACCTTTTGCGGCGCGGTCTATTTTCGCAATCGCTGGCTGTGGCTCGTCCCGTTCGTCGCCCTGAGCGCCTCCGACCTCTACCTCGACCGCTACCACGCCACGCAATTCGGCTATTCGTGGGATCTGGGCGGGGTGCTCGTGCGCACGCTCTGCTTCGCCGCGGCCCTCGCCCTTGGCTGGATGGTTTCGCGGCGCCGGAGCTGGCTGGGGCTGCTGGCCGGCTGCCTTGGGGGCTCGTTGCTGTTCTACCTCGCGACCAACACCGCGTCGTTCCTGGGCGACGCCTTCTACGCGAAGACCCTGGCCGGCTGGTGGCAGGCGATGACCGTGGGCCATCCCCAGTTCCCGCCCACGCTGCTCTTCTTCCGCAACACAGCGGCCAGCGACCTGCTCTTCACCGCGGCCTTCGCCCTGGTGATGGAATGGGCGGCGCTGCGCGACGGTCTGCCCAGCCTGCTCCGCGGCCCGGTCCGGGCGGCGCAGACGGTCTGACCGGCGGGCTCCGCCCCACGCAAGCCGGGCGCCCGCCCGGCCTTCCCGTTTCCGGACCGCCGTCCCGCCCGGCACCCTTATCCCCCGCCCGCTCCGCCGGCTCCCGCTTCCTCCGATGGCCACCTACGGTTACTTCGACGACCGGAATCGCGAATTCGTCATCACGCGCCCCGACACCCCGCTGCCCTGGCTGAACCTGCTGGGCCAGGACGAGTTCTTCGGCCTGTGCACGCAGACCGCCGGCGGGTATTCGTTCTGGCGTGATGCCCGCCTCCGCCGGCTGACCCGCTACCGTTACAACAACAACCCGATGGATAACGACGGCCGCTTCCTCTACGTGAGGCACGGCCGCACCGTCTGGAATCCGGGCTGGAAGCCGGTGCGCACGCCGCTTGACGCCTACGAGTGCCGCCACGGCCTCGGCTACACGCGCATCACCGGCGCCAAGGGCGGCATCGAGGTGGAGCAGCTCCTGTTCGTGCCGCCCGACGAGAACCTCGAGGTCTGGAAGGTCACGGTCCGCAACCGGACCCGGCGCCCCCAGAAGCTCACCCTGTTCTCGTTCGTGGAGTTTTGTTTCTACGAGGCACTGAACGACATGACCAATTACCAGCGCACCTATTCGGTCGGCGAGGTCGAGATCGAGGGCGCCGGAATCTACCACAAGACCGAGTATCGCGAGCGTCGCAATCACTACACTCTGTTCGGCTGCACCCGGCCGATCGACGGCTACGACACCTCCCGCGATGCCTTTGTCGGCGTGCACCACGGATTGCATGACCCGCAGGCGGTCCTGGCCGGCCGCTGCACCAACAGCCGCGCGTACGGCTGGAACCCGGTCGGCGCCCACCAGCTCAACCTGTCCCTGAAGCCCGGCGACGCGGAAACATTCGCCTTCGTGCTCGCCTACGTCGAGCAGGGCGACCGGCCGAAATTCGACGCGCCCTTCGTGATGAACAAGAGCCGGGGCCGCGAGCTCCTCGTCCGCTTCGCCGACGGGGCGGCGATCGATGCCGCCTTCGCGGCGCTCCGGGCGCGCTGGGACGCCCTCCTCGGCGTCTACCAGGCCCCGCAGGTGCCCAACGCCCACCTCCGGCGGATGGTCAACGTGTGGAACCAGTGCCAGGTGATGGCGACGTTCAACCTCTCGCGGTCGACCTCGGGCTACGAGACGGGCATCGGGCGGGGCATGGGCTACCGCGACTCGAACCAGGACCTGCTGGGCTTCGTCCACCTCGATCCGAAGCGCGCGCGCCAGCGGCTGCTCGACATCGCCGCCACCCAGCTCTCCGACGGCACCTGCTACCACCAGTACCAGCCCCTGACGAAGAAGGGCAACGCCGACATCGGCGGCGGCTTCAACGACGATCCGCTCTGGCTCATCCTGGCCACCTGCGCCTACCTCCGCGAGACCGGCGACGCGGCCATCCTGGCCGAGCCGTGCGGCTACGCGGACCGGCCCGGCTCCCGCGAGACGCTGCACCATCACCTCGAAACCTCGATCGCCTACACCCTGAACAACCGCGGCCCGCACGGCCTGCCGTTGATCGGCCACGCCGACTGGAACGACTGCCTCAACCTCAACTGCTTCTCGAAAGAGCCCAATGAGTCGTTCCAGGTGACCGGCGACATCGCGGGCTCGAAGGCCGAGTCGGTCATGATCGCGGGCCTGTTCCTCTACGCCGCCCGCGACCTCGCCGCGCTCCATCGCTGGTTGGGGCGCGCGGACGACGCCGCGCGGATGGACGGCCATTACGCCGCCATGCTCGCCACCGTCGAGACCCAGGCGTGGGACGGCGAGTGGTACACCCGGGCCTTCGATGCCGCCGGCCGCCCCGTCGGCTCGAAATCGTGCGCGGAAGGCAAGCTCTTCATCGAAAGCCAGGCGTGGTGCGTGCTTGGCGGCGCGGGCCGCGACAACGGGCGCGCCCGCCAGGCATTGGCGGCCGTCGACCGGCATCTCTACCGGCGCGGCCTCGGCTGCGCGCTGCAGTGGCCGCCCTACTCCGACTACCACCTCGAGCTCGGCGAGGTCTCGAGCTACCCGCCGGGCTACAAGGAAAACGGCGGAGTCTTTTCGCACAACAACACCTGGATCCACATCGCCTGGACCCTGTTCGGCGACGGCGACAAGGCGCTCGATTACTATCTCAGCATCTGCCCGTCGGCGAAAACCGACCACGACGTCTACCGGTCGGAACCCTATGTGTACGCCCAGATGACGGCGTCGCAGTTCTCGCCCACGCCCGGCGAGGGCAAAAACTCCTGGCTCACCGGCACCGCGGCCTGGTCATTCGTCGTCGCCAGCCAGTACCTGCTCGGGGTGCGGCCCGAATTCGAGGGCCTGCGCGTCGATCCGTGCGTGCCGAAGAAATGGAAGGGTCTCACGGTGGTCCGCAGGTTCCGGGGCGTAACCTACACCATCGTGGTCCGGAACCCGCGCGGCGTCTCCAAGGGCGTGCGGTCGCTGCGGGTCGACGGTCGCCGCGTGCCGGGCAACCTCATCCCCGCGCCCGCCGCCGGGGTCACCGCCGTGACTGTCGAAGCGACGCTGGGGGCCTGAGCCCCGGCGCGCCTGCGCCGCATGCTGGTCAATCTCGTCTGGCTGCTCGTTGTGCTGACCCTGGGCCTGCTCAGCCCCGGGCCGGACTTCCTGCTGATCGTGAAGAACAGCGTGGGCACCGCCCGCGCCTACGCGCTGGGCACCGTGGCCGGCATCGCGACCGGGCTGGCCGCGCAGATGCTGGTGATCTCGCTCGGCTTCGTGGCCGCATCGCCGGCCACGCTGCGCCTGGTGCAACTCGCCGGCGCGGCGTTCCTTGCCTACCTCGGATTGCGCGCCCTGCTGGCGGCGCCCGGCCCGGGCGCGAAGGGGGGCGGCGGCGGACCGCCGGGCATCAGCAGCGGCTTTCTGCAGGGTCTGGTCTGCAATCTGACCAACCCCAAGGCCTTTCTGTTTTTCGTCAGCGTGTTCGCCCAGACGCTGCGGCCGGACACGGACCGGCTCTGGCGGGTGATCCTGCCCGTGGCCGTGGTGCTGCACGGCGCGGCCGCGTGGAGCCTGGTCGTGGCGGCGCTGCAATCGCCGCCGGTCGCCCGCCGCCTCGAGCGCGCTCAGCGCTGGCTGCCGCGCGCCTTCGGCGCGGCGCTCATCGTGCTGGCAGGCGCGGTCGTGGTCGAGGCCTGGCGCGGCTGACCGGTCTCAACCCAGCACCGCGACGATCCGGCCGCCCTCCCGGAGCCGCTCCAGCGGCACCAGATTGCCGAGCACGACCTTGCGGTCGACCGTCAGCCGCTGCACGCCCCGCGAGACGCCGTGCGGGTTCTTGACCTCGATGCGCACGTTCACGCCGCGAAAATTGCGCCGCAGGATGAAGCCGGGCCAGGTCCGCGGGATGCACGGATCGATCCGCAGGCCGTCGACTTCGGGCCGGATGCCCAGGATCCACTGCACCGCGGCGTGGTAGCTCCACGAAACCGTGCCGGAGAGCCAGGACACGCGCGATTTGCCCGCGTTGCGGTTGCACGGGGCGTAGGTCGTCTGGCAGTGCACGTAGGGTTCGCTCTCGCGGACCTCGGCCCGGTCGTTGTACGCCGCGGGCATGAACGCGCGGTAGTACTCGTAGGCCAGGTCCCCGTTGCCGAGGAGCGCCTCGGCCATCACCGCCCAGCTCTGGGTGTGGCAGAAGATGCCGGCGTTCTCCTTGATCCCGTGGTTGTAGATGACGCCACCCATGACCGTGCGCGGCGTCCGGGTGAACGGCGGCGCGCTGAGCATGATGCCGAAGGGCGTGGCGAGCCGTTCCCGGAGGGCGTTCATGGCGGCGCGCGCCTGCTCGGGCGTGGCCGCGCCGCTGATCACCGCCCATACCTGGGTGTTGATATAGATCTGCCCCTCCTCCTCCTGCTTCGAGCCGTAGCGGTGGCCGTCGGCCCCAATGGCCCAGAGGAACCACTCCCCGTCCCAGGCCGCCTGCCGGACGCTGGCGTCGAGTCCCGTCAGCCGCTCGCGTGCCCAAGCCGCCTCGGCCGGCAGGCCCAGCCGGTCGGCGATCCGCGCGTAGACGTCCAGACCGAAGCGCACCTGGAACGCCACCATGATGCTCTCGCCGTAATAGCCCATCTGGACGCAATCGTTCCAATCGGCCGCGAGACCGCACGGCAGGCCGTTCTTGCCGGTGCGCTCGAGGTTGAACTCCAGAGCGCGGCGCAAATGGCCGAGCACGGTCGCCTCGCCTCGGTCGGCGTACGGGAGGATTTTGCGGTAGAAGTCCACGTCGCCGGTCTCGGCCACGTAGTCGGGCACGGCGTTGAAGAACCACAGGCAGTCGTCGCTGCGGTACTCCGCGTCGGCCGGCGCCCGGTCGTGCCCCGGGCGGTGGTCGAAGGGCTTGATGACGGGGATCGCCCCGCCGCTCGCCACCTGGCCGGTGAGCATCAACTCCAGCCGCTCGCGCACGCCGCCCTTGAGCAGCGGCATCACGCCGAGGAAGTCCTGCACCGTGTCGCGGAAGCCGAGGCCGTCGCGCTCGCCATTGTAGACGAGCGAGGCGTGGCGCGACCAGGCGTAGGTGACGAGCGCGTTGTACGCGTTCCACACGTTGACCATGTGGTTGAAGTCCGGGTCGGGCGTCTTGACCTTGATGGCGCCGAGCAGGCCGTGCCAGTGCTCCTGCAGCCGGGCCAGTTCGCGCGCGCAGCGCTCCGTGGAGCCGAACTCGGCCACCGTCGCCCGGCCGTGGGACTCCGGCGTGCCCAGCCCGAGCAGGACGATCAGCTCGCGCGTCTCGCCGGGGGCCACGGTGAAGTCGGCCTGGAGGGTGCCGCACGGATTCTCGCCCTCGGCGAGGAAGTTCGAGCAGGCGCCGCGGGCGACCACATCGGGGTTCGCGTAGGTGTGGTAGACGCTGCCGAGGAAGCGTTCGCGCACGGTCTCGAAGCCGGCGAGCGGCGCGCCGGTCAGCGCCATCCACGTCCGGCCGCAGCCGGCGAGCCGCTGCGGGTCGAACGGCACGTACGGATGCACCGCGAGGCCCAGGATGCCGTCGGCCATCTCCGCTTTGACGATGAACTGCGCGTACTGCAGGTTGAGCAGGTCGTTGTGGAGGTGCCAGCTGGTCGCGAACTCGCAGTAGGTGAAGATGGAAAGCGCGCGCGGCTGCTTGGCGCGGTTGGTGACGCGCAGCCGCCAGTACTCGAAGGTCTGGCCCAGCGGGACGAAATAGGTGGTTTCGGTCTCGATGCCGGCGTAGCGCGACTCGATCGTGGTGTAGGCGGTGCCGTGGCGGCAGGTCGACTTGTACCGGCCCAGCGGCTTGCCCACCGGCTGCCAGGACGCACTCCAAAAGTCGCCGCTGGCGCGGTCGCGCAGGTAGAAATACCGGCCCGGCTGGTCCATCGGCACCGAGTTGGACCGCAGGCGCAGGAACCGGCTGCTCAGCGCGCTCCGATAAAAACTGTAGCCGCCGGCGTTGTTGGTGATGATCGCCCCGTATTCGATCGACCCGAGGTAGTTGCTCCACGGCCGCGGCGTGTCCGGACGCGTGATGACATACTCTTGGCTGGCATCGTCAAAATGGCCGAAGTTCATGGGGCGAGGGAATCCGCGGGCCGGGGCGCGCCGAAGCGCCCGAGGAGTTAAGCCGGCCGCCCCTCCCGTGCGCGAGGCAAAAGCACGCGGGCCGTTCCGCGCCGCCCGCGCACCTACAGCAGGTCGGCCGCCAGCTCCGCGAGTTTCGAGCGCTCGCCCTTGGTCAGCTTGACGTGGGCGGCGATCGCCTGGCCCTTCATGCGGTTGCGGCAGAAGACCAGGCCGTTGCTGCGGGAATCGACATAGGGGTTGTCGATCTGCGCGGGGTCGCCGATCAGCACGATCTTCGAACCCTCCGAGATGCGCGTGATGACCGTCTTGGCCTCGTGCGGCGTGAGCTGCTGGGCCTCGTCCAGGATGAAGAACCGCCGGGCGATCGACCGGCCGCGGATGAAGCACAGCGCCTCGATCTCCACCATGCCGTTCTTGATGAGGCGCTCGTACGGCTTGAGCGAGGAGCCGTTGCCATTGCCGTTGGCTCCGTTCAGGCCGCCGTGCCGCGACGCCTGCAGGAGCGCCTCCTCCTTCTTCATTTTCTTCCGGCTCGCTTTCTTGCCGATGAACTGCGGCTCCTTCGGCTGCTTGGAGGGCATCAGCACCTCGAGCGCGTCATAGTAGGGCTGGAGCCACGGCCTCATCTTCTCCTCCAGCGAGCCGGGCAGAAAGCCGATGTCCCGGCCCAGGGAGATGACGGGACGCGAAATCGCCACGCCGTCATAGCGTCCGTGCTCGTCGCTCATCTGGTGCAGCGCGCATGCGGTGGACAGGAGGGTCTTGCCCGTGCCTGCCTTCCCGAAACAGGTGATGAGCGAGATGCTCTCGTCGAGCAGCGCATCCATGAGGAACTGCTGCTCGAGGTTGCGGGCGCGGATCGGGATGCCGCCCGGGGCCTTGACGAACTCCGGCAGCCGCAGCCGCCGCACCAATCCGCCGCCAAAGTAACGCGCCGGCATCGTCTTGCCCTCCGTCGACACCAGCAGGAGATAGTCGTTGACCGAGAGCAGCCGCGCTGCCTCGGCGGGCAGTTCAAACTCCCCCTCCGAAGCGAAGCGCTGCAGTTCGTAGATGCTCACCGGGACGCGATGATAGGAATCGTCGTCCGGGTCCTCCGGCACCTTGTCGTTGAGGTAGTCCTGCGACTCGAGGCCCACCGCGCGCGCCTTGAGCTGAACATTGACGTCCTTCGTCACCAGGATGGTGGGCGGCGGAAAGGTCTCCTGGACAAAGAGCGCGCAGGCGATGATGCGGTTGTCCTTCTTGGTCAGGTCGGGGAGGATTGCCATCAGCCGCTGCATCGCCGGCGACGCGGGGTTCTTCCCCAGCAGGTGGCGGTTGATGATCACCGAAAGCGTTCCGCCGTTCGGCAGTTCGACGCCCTCCAGCATCGTGCGCGAGTCGGGCAGCAGCTCCTGCAGAATCCGGTGCACGCGACGGGCGTTGCGGCCCCGCTCGGTCGACTGCTCGCCCTTGATGGTGTCGAGCTCCTCGAGCACCTCGACCGGAACGGCGAGGTTGTTGTCCTCAAACTTGAAAATCGACTGCGGGTCGTGCAGCAGAACGTTCGTGTCGAGGACGAAAGTCTTTACCTTCCCAGTGACCTTGAGCTTCGGATGGGGGGCTGCGACCCCGCTCAGGTGTTCCATCGATGTGGATATCTTGTGAAGAACTCTGTAAGTTTTTGGTACCTTGTCGATACCGGAGTTCCGATTGATCCAATAGCCAATTTGATAATGGCCAAAAAGCAAACGCCCTGACGGCAAGATTGGTTTCGGGTCAGGCGACATAAACCGGCGCCTCCGCCCCGATCAAATGCGGCATCGAAAAGAGGCGGGCCGCCTACCCCTAAGCGGCCCGCCATTTGCTTTCTTCAGTCAGCCCACTCTCCCGCTATGCGGGCGAGAGTGTACTTGTGCACCCGGGATATGACGCCGCCGCCGCGCAAAGGCTTCAATCGCCTTCGGTTATATTGGGGAAAATCCGGAACCCATCAGCCGGCACGGCCGGACGTGATTTAGATTCATGCTCTGCACGTTGCGAAGCGTCCCGCGCACGCCAGCGCCTCGGCCGCCATGCGAAAGTAACATTGCTTTTACATGTTGCGCTGCTAGCCTAAATTTTCCACCGTAATTTAAACCCCAAGTCCTCCCATGTGGCAAAAACTCAAAGAGCAACTGCCCGCTGTCATCATTACGGCTCTCATCATCGGCGGAGTCGTCTTCTGGATTCATCTGCAGACGGTCAATGAGATGGCGGCCCGTCAGCAGCAGGAGCTCGCGTCGCTGCGCGATCAGACCAACGCGGAACTGAAGGCCTCGGCCGAGGAAACCCGCCGTCAGATCGACGCGGTGAACACGTTGCTCAAGGATGCCATTCAGAAGCGCGCGGCGGACGTTTTCATGACGCAGCAGGAGGTGCAAAAGATGAACGCCGAGCGCGTGAACCAGCTCGCGGAGGCGATTGCGCAGAAGATCCAGCCCTACAACCCCCTTCCCAAGTCCCCGGAGGAGGCGGAGAAACAGCAGAATGAGCAGGTCGACAAGGTCTCGTCCCGCCTGGCGGAGCGGATCCAGCCGATCCTGGCCGACATGGCCAAGGACCAGAACCTCACGCGCGAGCAGATCGTCGCCTACAGCCAGAGGATTTCCGACCAGATCAGCAACGTGTTGACCACCGAGCTCGCCGCCAAGCAGCAGCTCAATAACAACCTGGTCGCCACGGAGGCGGTGGCGCGCGACTCGCTCAGCCTGGCGCAGGAAGTCACGGCCCTCTACCTGAGCACTTTCAAGGACCAGTCGCTGGTCACCCGCATCCTCACCCTGCCCGCCAACGTCGTGCGCGACGCCGCCCACCTGAGCATCATTGACAGCAACGAGCGGAAATCGCTGGAGGACAAGCTGGCCAATGAGATGAACGCGCTGCAGAAGCGTCTGGCCGACATCGAGGCCCAAGCCCCGAAGAAATAGTCCGCCCCGCCGTCCGGCGGATCGATTCCCAGCCACGCGACATTGCCGCGTGGCTTTTTTGTCTCCCGCCTGCCCGTTCAGGCGCCGGCGGCGGGCACGCCGGCCGCCCGGCCGGAGCGGCACCGCGAATCCCGGATCAAGGCGTTCCCGCCAGGGCGACGCACTGGTAAAGCACCCGGCCGCGCGGATACGGAGTAGTGGCAATCACGAAAACCTGACGGCCCCCTGCGGAAAACGGCGTGCCGCCGGCCAGGCGTTGCGCCAGGCCGTCTTCCCGCTCGATTGCCGCCGCCCAGTCGCCATCCTGGGCGAGCACAAAAATGTTCGTCGGGGCGGCCACCAGAACCGACACGGTGGACACGGTGGCTCCGCGCCGCTCCGCCGCCACCGTCACCTCGGCCGGCACCGCCGGCGCGGGCGCCGTGACCGCCTGCGCCTGCTTGACCTCCAGCTTGATCATGCGGGCGACGGCCTCGGGCCCGACGTCGCCCAGTCCCGCCCCCACCCAGTCCAGCAGCAGATTCCGCACGTCATTCAGATCCGCCGCGTGCGCCAGGGGCTCGATCCCGCCCGTCTTCCGCATCGCCTTCACCAGACTCGAGATCTCCTTCAGGTAGACGTTCTTCTGGGAACCGGGGATGTAGTACATCACCACGAGGTGCACCGGCTTGCCGTCGGACGCGCCGTAATCGATGCCCTGCGACGACCAGCCGATGGCGCAGAACAGCTCGCCTTCCTCCCGCCGGGCGCGGACGTGCGGCACGCCCACGCCGAGGCCGATGCCGGTATTGCACTCCTCTTCGCGCCGTTGGATCTCCTCGATGGCGTCGGTGCCAACCTCGATGTCGGGGTTGGCGTCCAAAATTCGGGCGAGGAACTCCAGCGCGCGCGCCTTGCCTGTCTCGGGCAATTCGAACAGCCGGCCTTCCTGCAGGGCGGTCAGGATGCTTCGCATGATCTCGGCTCAGTGTTAGTCGGTCCCGAATTTCCGGGCAAACCACATCTTCACGCTGTGCGTGAGGAAGCTGTAGCCGATCAAGAAGCCCGTCACCCAGATGAAGTACACCGGCGGAAGCGGCACCAGACCGAGATAACGACCCACCGGCGAATAGGGCAGCCAGATGCCGACGGCCATGATGAGCACGGTCGTGAAGCTCATGGTCTTGCTGGCGCGGCTCTGGATGAACGGAATGCGGTGGGTGCGGATGATGTGGACGATCAGCGTCTGGGTGAGAATCGACTCCACGAACCAGCCCGTATGAAACAGCGCCGCGGAATAGGTGGCGTCGGACCGGACGCCGTGCGCGAAAAACCGGGCCAGCGCCGCCGGCGCCGGCAGGTCGAGATGGATGCAGCCGAAGAAATACAGCATCAGGAAGAACGTGGCATAGTCGAAGACCGAGCTGATCGGCCCGATGAAGACCATGAAGTTCTGGATGCTCTTGATGTTCCAGCGCCGCGGCTTGTCCAGGTACTCCCGGTCGACGTTGTCGAGCGGGATGCCGACCTGGGAGAAGTCGTAGAGTAGATTGTTCACCAGCACCTGGATGGGCGCCATCGGGAGGAACGGCAGGAAATAGGCGCCGCCGACCACGCTGAACATGTTTCCGAAATTGGAACTCGCCCCCATTTTGATGTACTTGATGATGTTCCCGAAGACCTTCCGGCCCTCGATGATCCCGTCCTCGAGCACGAGGAGGCTCTTCTCCAGCAGGATGATGTCGGCGGACTCCTTGGCGACATCCACGGCCGTGTCGACCGAGATGCCCACGTCGGCCGCCTTCATCGCGAGCACGTCGTTGATGCCGTCGCCCATGAAGCCCACCACCCGCCCCTGGCCGCGCAGGGTTTTGATGACCTTTTCCTTCTGGTCCGGCGTCAGGCGCGCGAACACGTTGGCCTCGTTCACCTCGCGGCCGAAACCCGCCTCGTCGAGGGCCGCGAGCTGCGGGCCCGTCGCCACCCGCGTGACGGACATGGCGACGTCGTGGCAGACCTTGCGCGTCACGAGCTCGTTGTCACCGGTCAGGATCTTCACCGCCACGCCGGAGCGGGCCAGCGCTTCGATCGCCTTGGCCGCCGTGTCCTTGGCCGGATCGAAGAAGGCGATGTAGCCCAGCAGAATCAGCTCGGATTCGTCGGCGACGGAGAACGTCTGCTTCGAGCGGTCGAACTCCCGGTACGCGATGGCGAGCACGCGGTAGCCCTGCGCGCTCAGGTTGCGGTACTCGTCCATCAGGTCGTCGCGGATCAGCCGGATGAGGGGGTTGATGTCCTCGTCGACCTGGTAGTTGTCGCACACCGCCGCGACTTCCTCGACCGCCCCCTTGCACACGAGCACGTGGCGGTCCTCATAGTCGATCACGACCGACATCCGCCGCCGCTTGAAGTCGAACGGGATCT
The DNA here is from genome assembly GCA_035502155.1 of Opitutaceae bacterium. Lineage (GTDB taxonomy): Bacteria > Verrucomicrobiota > Verrucomicrobiia > Opitutales > Opitutaceae > Fen-1467. The sequence goes on along the minus strand of DATJUU010000106.1, from coordinate 5,989 downwards.
CGTCGACCTTCCGGCAGTTGCGCTCCACGTCGAGCTCGGTGTGGGCGAGGATGGCGCGGTCGAGCAGGTTGCGCAGGCCGGTCTGGTAGAAGCTGTTCATGTAGGCGTAGCGCAGCACGTCCTCGCTCGGCCGGTTGGTCACGTCGACGTAGCGCTCGAGCACGACGTGATCCTGGGTCAGCGTGCCCGTCTTGTCCGTGCAGAGCACGTCCATCGCCCCGAAATTCTGGATCGCGTGGAGGTGCTTCACGATGACCTTCTTCCGGGCCATCATCAGCGCGCCCTTCGAGAGGCACACTGTCATGATCATTGGCAGCATCTCCGGGGTCAGGCCCACCGCCACGGACAGGGCGAAGACCAGCGCCTCGGCCCAGTTGTGCTTGGTCAGGCCGACGATGAGGAAGGTGATCGAGACCATGATCACCATGAACCGGATCATCAGCCAGGTGAAGCCGCGCACACCCTTGTCGAAACTGGTCGCCTCGCGCTTCGCGCCGAGCTTCTCGGCGAGCGAGCCGAAGAAGGTGCCCGCCCCCGTGGTGACCACGACGCCGCGGGCCGAGCCGCTCAGCACGTTGCTGCCCATGAAGCAGGCGTTGCTGTACTCGAACGCCGCGCGTCCCGCCGCCGGCACGGCGTCCGCGTTCTTCTCCACCGGCATCGACTCGCCGGTGAGAGCCGACTGGGTGACGAAGAAATCCTTGGCGGAGATGATGCGCAGGTCCGCCGGGATCAGGCTGCCCGCCGCCAGCACCACCACGTCGCCGGGCACCACCTCCTCCAGCAGGACCTCCACCTCGTGGCCGTCGCGGACGACCGTCACGGTGGTCCGCACGAGCTTCTGCAGCTTCTCCACCGCACGCGAAGAGCGTGTTTCCTGGAAATAGGACAGGAATACGCTCAGGAATAGCATGCCGCCGACGACCAGCGTCGACCGCAGATCCCCCATGAGGTAGGAGACCAGCGCGATGACGAGCAGCTGGATCACGAGCGGATTGCGGCAGCGATCGAGCAGGTCGAGCAACACGGAGTGCCGGTGCCCGACCACCACCGTGTTGGGTCCCACGCGGTCCAGCACCTCGGCCGCTCCGGCCACGCTCAGCCCGTTGCCGGAAGTGCCCAACTGGCTGAACAATTCCGTCTCTGGGATGGAATAGAGATTCGTGGGGGGCTTCAAAATTCCGGGTCGAAACTCAACGGTTCGCCATGGTGATTCAAGGCGAATAGCGGACGGCCCAGGTTAAATCGGGTCGACGGCGGGCGACCCCGTCCCCGGGGCCCGGATTGCCGCTTCGCAGGGGGCTGGCCGACCCAGTCTGCCCCCGCCCTGAATGCCGTCTTGCCGACCCTTGGAGCCAGCTACCAGCCCGCGACTCACGATCCACCACCAACGTTGACGGGCGCCTTCGCGCCCACGCCATGAGGTCCACCGGGCCGCCCCGGGGGCTGGCTCCCGTGCATTGTGCAGTCCGGTGAGCCTCCGGTCCCGCGAATCGCAATGCTCATGGGCGCCCGCCGGCAGTGGCGAAAATCTTAGCTGATTGTCGGCCAGCAGGTTCGGAGAGTCAGATCCGGTCTGGCACCATTCTAGGTACAAGCCAAGCGACTGCATCAACCGCACTCTTCCCATCATGCCCATGACCACGCCTGATTTCCAATCCACCGCCGGCCTGCGGCACGCCCCGAGCCCCGATGCCTCCGCGGGCGACCTTCCGCAGGATTCGAACCTGCTGCAGCGCTTCGCCACGGGCGACGAGTCTGCGTTCACCGAGATCGTCAACCGCTACCGCGGCAAGATTTTCAGCCTGACCCTGAACCTGCTGCACAACGCCGCCGACGCCGAGGAGATCACCCAGGACACCTTCATCCGCGCCTACCGCGGCCTCGCGCGGTTCCGCGGCGAATCCTCGCTCTCCACCTGGCTCTATCGCATCGCCCTCAACCTCGCCCGCAACCGCTACTGGTATTTCTTCCGGCGCCGCCGGCAGAACTGGGTGTCGCTCGACCGGCCGCTGAACGATGACTCGCAATCCACCCTCGCCGACCTCGTCGCCTCCACCGACCACGACCCGGCGCAGGAGACCGCGACCAGCGAGTTCAACTCCCTCGTCGCCACCTGCCTCGAGCGCCTCGACCAGAAGCACCGCGAGATCCTGATCATGCGCAACGTGCTCGATCTGTCCTACGAGGACATCGCCCGGGCGTTGGGCATCAACGTCGGTACCGTCAAGAGCCGCATCGCCCGGGCCCGCGAATATCTGCGCACCCTGCTCGCCGAGCTGTGCCCGGACCTGGCCCCGGCGCTCTCGCTCGCCGACTTCTTCCTCACCGCCCGCGCCGTCTACGGCCAGCCGGCGATCAGCTACGCCTGAACCGCTCGGGCCGCGAGGCGGCCCCGGAACCCGGGCGCCTCTGGCTGACCGAGGAGCTCCAGCGCTTCCGCCCCATGAAATCGAACCGACTCTATCATCGCCTGGCGGCCTGGCTCCACGCCCACCGCCCGCTGCGCTGGGTCGAGACCATCGTGGCCGACTTTTCGGAGTGGACCCCCTGGTAGTCCGCGGCGGAGCGGGGCCGGCCGCCAGCCGGTCTCTCCGGCGGCCGGGTCCACGCCGGTTCCACGCTCAAAACCGGGCTTCGATGCCGGCAAACACCCCGGCACCCAGGGCGGGATAGCCGGCCACCTCCTCGTAGTGGCGGTCGAGGAGGTTTTCCACCCGCAGCTTGACCGTGAGCCGGTCCGTCGCCGCCCACGCGGCATAGAGGCGGACGACGGTGTAATCCGGCGCGTCGATCGTGGCGAAGGTTACCGGATCGACGTCCTGACGGTCGGCCACGTAGACCAGGCCGGCGCCTCCGCTCCAGCGGCCCGCGCGCCGCTCGACCCCGGCTGTCAGCGTGTGGCGGGGACGGCGCAGGAGGCGGGTTTGCTGCGTCAGATCGTCGGCCTCGAGGTAGTTGCAGCCCAGCCGCGCCTCCCAGCCCGGCGCCAGCCGCTCCTTCCAGGCGAACTCGAGGCCGCGGGTGCGCGCCCGATCGACGTTGGCCGTGGTGCCGGGAAACACCGAGAAGTCGTAGACGATCAAGTCGCGGTAATCGTTCTCAAACCAGGTGGCGCTGACCGTGCCGCGGCCGTCCGCCAAGTAGAGGTCCGCCCCGCCGTCCCACCCGCGGGCGTGCTCGGGCTGGAGCCGGGGATTCCCGACGTAGTAGGCGCTCTGGCCGTAGAGATCGAGGAAGCTCGGCGAGCGGAAGGCGGTGCCGTAGCTGGCCCGGAGCTTCAGGCGCCGCGGCACCGGCAGCCATGCCGCCGTCACCCGTCCCGTGGTCGCCCGGCCGAAGGTGTCATGATCATCGCTCCTCAGGCCGCCGGTCAGGAAGACATTCGGCGCCGGCGTCCACTCCTCCTGCGCAAAGAACGCCAGGAGGTTCTCCTGGTGGTCGATGTCGCCGAACCCGTCGTTGCGCGTGTGGCTGCGCTCCGCCGTGAGCCCCGCGGTCAGGCGCTGCCCCGCGCCCGCCTGCCAGGTGTTCTGCCAGTCGAGCACCGCCCGCTGGTTCCGCACCACCGTCACCTGGGTGGGCTGGCCGGGCGTCGGATTCACCGACACGAAGCGGCGGTCCTGGCCCCCGAGGGTCACCCGCCCCGACCACGCCGGCGACGCCGCGTAGTCGGCGAACAGCGTCGCCAGCTGGTTCTGCTCGCGATCCCGGTTGTCCGGGTCGTTGGTGAACCGGTCGCCCGGCGACCCATAGCGGCTGAGGAAGCCTCGCCACGTCACGCCGACGGCGAGCTGCGCATTCACCCGGCGGTCGAGGCGCAGCGCGTAATTCGTCCCGGCAAAGGTATTGTTCACCCGCTGGTTGTCGGTGTGTCCGACGCTCAGCCAGGTGTTGTAGGCCCAGCCGCCCTGCGCGCCCTGCGCGCTGATCGTGCCGCGTACCGTGCCGAAGGATCCGCCCTCGACTCCGACGCTGGCCGCGGGCGCCCCCTCCCCCGGCTGCATCCGCAGCGCCACCACCCCCCCGACGGCCTCGCCGCCGTAGAGGGTGCTCTGGGGGCCCCGCACGATCTCGACGGAGTCGGACGGGGACAGGCTCGCGCCGCCCAGAAACACGGCGTAGTCCGTGTCCGGATCGTTCATCCGGAGTCCGTCCACGAGGAACAGCGTCTGGTTGGAGTTCGCGCCGCGCAGGAACAGCGAGGCCGACGCCCCGGGGGCGCCGCTGGCGAACACCGGCAGGCCGGCGACGGCGCCCAGCGCCCCGCCGAAGGTGTCGATCTGCTCCCGGGCCAGATCGGCGCCGGAAAAGAATTCGACGCTGCTGCCGAGTTCGCCGGCGGACACGGGTGTCCGGGTGGCCGTGACCACGACTTGGTCCAGCGGCACGGATCCGGTACCGGCCTGGGCCGCGAGACGGCCGGTGAAGAGCGGCAGCAACCCGAGGGTTGCCACCAGCGGAAGGAAGGACTGGCGCGCGGTGCGCGCCGCGGAACGAGTATGCATGTCTGCTCTGCCTGGTTGCCTGGGAAGAGCAGAAATCGGGAGCTCGAGGCGGTCCGCAGCTTCTTCCGGCCCGCCGCACCCGTCACTTCCACTCTCACCCTTCATTGATGCGATGAAGGTTTTCGCCGACGCGCGCATCCGCGCCGGCGTCGTGAGCTTCCAAGGCCAGATATTCGGACTCCGCATTTCCCGCCCGCGCCCCCGCCGGATGCCCTCCGGCCGGATCGCTGGCTTCCTCGCCCCTCGCCTTCACCGAGGCTGACGCCTCAATTGGCTTTGGCGACCGTTCCGTCCCGCGCACCGGCTCGAGCAAGCCCGAGTCGCCGCGCGGCACTCCCGGTCGTCCGGGGTCTGTGATGCGATACCGCAGCGCTACTGTGGCCGATTCCCACGGCCTTCCCTGCGTCCCTGGAACCGAAACAAAGAACGAGGCGGCGATCCCAAGCCTCCCGCCGATCCGCGGCAAGCGCCTTTTTTCCCGCCCGCCGCGGCGCGCCTCCGCCCGCGGGCACGGCCGGCGATTTCCGGTCTTGCCAAAATACATATCATCATATCTTGATATGTAGATACATTTTCTATGCCCACCGCCCTCCCACCGGAATCGTCCGCCGCCACCGAACTCCGCCGGCTGTTCGGGGAGCGCATCGTCATTCTCGAGGGACCCAAGGGCACGATGGCGCAGGCCCACCGGCTCTCGGAGGCCGACTTCCGCGGCGAGGCGTTCCGCCGCCATCCCCACGACCTGCGCGGCGACCACGACATCCTCTGCCTGACACAGCCCGCGCTCATCGAGGGAATCCACCGCAGTTTCATCGCGGCGGGCGCCGACATCGTCGCAACGAACACCTTCAACGGCACGCGCATCTCCCAGGCCGACTACCACACCGGCGACCGGGTGGCGGACATCAACCACGCGGCCGCGCAGCTCTGCGTCCGCGCGGCCCGCTGGGGCGCCGAGCGCTTCGGGCGGCGCATCTTTGTCGCCGGCGCCCTCGGGCCGACCAATCGCACCGCCTCGCTTTCGCCCGACGTCAACCGGCCCGACTACCGCGCCGTCACCTTCGACGAACTGGTCGCCGCCTACCTCGAGCAGGCCCGGGCCCTGGTCGAGGGCGGGGTCGAGATCCTGCTCGTCGAGACGATCTTCGACACCCTCAACGCCAAGGCGGCGCTCTTCGCGGTGGAGAGTCTCTTCGACGAACTGCCCGTGCGCCTGCCGGTGATGATCTCCGGCACGATCACCGACGCCTCGGGCCGCACGCTTTCCGGGCAGACTCTCGAGGCCTTCTACAACTCGGTGGTCCACGCCCGTCCCTTCAGCATCGGGCTCAACTGCGCCCTGGGCGGCCGGCAGATGCGGCCGTACATCGAGGAGCTGGCGCGCCTGGCCGGCTGCTTCGTCACCTGCTACCCGAACGCCGGCCTGCCCAACGCCTTTGGCGGCTACGACGAGACTCCCGCCGAGATGGCGGCCACCCTCG